>JAUYAJ010000176.1 GCA_030693565.1 Rubrivivax sp. | reverse complement strand
GCCCTGGCCGTGCTGAGCGCGGCCGCGCTGGGCTGGGCTGGCTGGCGCTGGGCCGCGCCGCCGACCACGCTGAGCGGTGACTGGCAAGCCACGCTGGTGCGCGGCGAGCAAGTGCTGATGACATTGACGCAGGACGGCGACAGCCTGACGCTGGCCAGCGCCCCGCTGCCGCTGGCCGGGCGCGCCGACTGGGACGACTACCGCGGCTTCTGGCGCCAGCGCATGGGCGCTGAACTGCTCGCCTTCAGCTACCGCGGCCAGGGCCAGGTGGTGGTGGCGCCGGGCCAGGCGACGCGCATCGACATCGCCTTGCAACTGCTGTCCAGCCCGGGCGACGAGCTGATCGACAGTGGCAACCTGTCAGCCCGGCTGTCGGCCGACGGCCGCCGCCTCGAAGGCCGGATCTGGCTCAACAGCGCCCAGGCCGATTGGCCGGCGCTGTTGCAGCGCTGAGCTCATACCAGGTGCCAGAGCGCGGCGAAGAAGTGGCAGGTGCTGCCCGCCAGCACGAACAGATGCCAGACGAAGTGGCCGTAGCGGACCCGGTGGTCGAGAAGAAAGAACACCGCGCCGACGGTGTACGCGCCGCCCCCGGCCAGCAACAGCATCAAGGCGTCGGGCGGCATGCGCTCGATCAGCGGCCCGGCAGCGATGAAGGCCAGCCAGCCGAGCGCGAAGTACATCGCCGTCGACCCCAGCGGGTGGCGCAGGCGGTTGCGCACCTTGGCCACCATGCCGGCCAGCGCCAGGCACCAGACCATGGTGAACGAGGCCCAGCCGCTGCTGCCGTCCATCTGCCCGAGCGCAAACGGCGTGTAGCTGCCGGCGATGAAGAGGTAGATGGCGGCGTGGTCGAGGCGGTTGAACCACTGCTTGGCCAGGCCGTGCGGCAGCGCGTGATAGACGGCCGACGCCAGGTAGAGCAGGATCATCGTCAGTGAAAAGACGAAGGCGCCGGCCTGGGTGTGGCCGCCCTGGCCTTCGCCCAGGTTGAGCACCACCGGCAGCGACGCCAACGCCAGCAGCAACCCCAGGCCATGGCTCAGCGTGTTGGCGAGTTCTTCGCGCAAGGTCTGGGGACGTTCGGTCATGGCGGGCCTCGGCGTGTACAGCAGGTCATTCGATTTCGGCCGTTGCGCCGTCGGGCTGAGCCGCGCGCGACGCTTTTTGCCGGCGCCAGCGTGCGCATCGCACGGCGCAGCGCCGCTGGCTTCGATCTAGGGGGCGGCCCCTGACCCGCCTTGTTGCGTTGCGGCACGCGGCCTAGACTGGTCCGCCCCAAGGGCATTGCAGGAGCAGGCGATGAGCAAGCGCGCACTGTGCATCGGCATCAACAACTATCCGGGCACGCACATGGACCTGGCGGGCTGTGTCAACGACGCCAACGACTGGGCCGCTGAACTGGCCGCCCGCGGCTATTCGGTGACGACGCTGATCGACGCCCAGGCCACCCGGGCGGCGATGGTCGAGTCGCTGCGCGGCCTGATCGGCGGCGGCGCCAGCGGCGACTCGCTGGTCATCACCTTCTCCGGCCACGGCACCTATGTGCCCGACCTCAACGGCGACGAGGTCGACGGCCTCGACGAAGCGCTGTGCCCCTACGACATCCAGACCGGCGCCGGCGCGCTGATCGACGACGACTTGCACACCTTGTTCGCGGCCCGCAAGAGCGGCGTCAAGCTGCTGCTGATCTCCGACAGCTGCCACTCGGGCACGGTGACTCGCGCGGCCGGCACCGACCCCGAGGACGGTGACGTGCCGCGGCCGCGCTTTCTGCCGATGGGCAACTGGATGCCCGCCGACCAGCTGCCGCGCGGGGCCAGCGGCAAGCCGCTGAGCACGGTGGCGGTGAGTTCGGGCGCCTCGCCCTTCACCACGCTGATGTCGCGCGCCAACGGTGACGTCTTGATGGCCGGCTGCAAGGAAGGGCCGAACAACTTCAGCTACGACGCCCGCATCCGCGGCCGCCCTGTCGGCGCCTTCTCCTACTTCGCGCTCAAGGCCTTGAAGACCTTGCCGGCGCAGGCCAGCTATGCCGACTGGATCGCCGCCATCACCCCAGGCTCGCTGCCCTCGGCCAGCTACGCACAGGTGCCGCAGCTCGTGGCCAGCGCCCAAGCGCGCGCTCGAAGGATCTTTTCGTGATCGGTCCGGCGTCCAGCGCGGCGACTGACACCTGTCGCGCGAGGAAACGCCGATGACCGTCCAAGTCAAACTTTCAGGCCGCCAGGCGCCAACCCGGCTGCCGCCGCTGCTGCAGCCGGCGGCGCGTTCGGCCGACGCGCCGGCCGACCCTTTCCTGCCCGAAGGCTACTTGGCGCCAACCGGCACCTGGGACGTCAGCCCCGCCGCACGCAGCGGCGACGAGGCCGTGGTCCAGCAGCAGCTGGCGGCGCAGGACAGCGAAGTGCTGGTGCTCGAACTGGCCGACGGCAGCACGCTGATCACCAGCGCCGAGCGGCTGCGCGCCACGCTCGACCTGACGCGCCCGGAACTGCTCGGCCCCGAAGGCGAGATCCTGCTCGAGCGGCTGCGCGCCGAAGGCACGGCGCCGGGCCGCGGGCTGGGCGAGGCGGTCGGCGGCCTGATCGCCAAGGTCTACACCTTCGTGGCCGGCAGCACGCGCGACGCCATCATCGACGAGGCGCTGGGCACGCTGAAGAACAAGGCCGAGCTCGGCGTCAGCTGGGCCGGCACCAAGGCGCTGATGTGGGCCATCGAGCGCCGCCTGCTGCAGGCGCCAGGGCTGTACCGCTGGGCCGGCGCCAGCGGCAGCGCCGCCGACCTGCGCGCGGTCGACATGCAGGCGCTGGTCGCCGCGGTCGGCGCCGACCCGGCACGCCGGCCGATGCTGGTGTTCGTGCACGGCACGGCGTCCAACACGCTGGGCAGTTTCGGCGACCTGCGCATCGCCGACCGCGACCTGTTCGGCGCGCTCGAGCGCCAGTTCAGCGGCGGCATCTACGCGCTGGAACATTGCACGCTGTCGCAAAGCCCGATCGAAAACGCCTTGCAGCTCGTCGCCGCGCTGCCGGTCGGCGCCCACATCAGTCTGGTGTCGCACTCGCGCGGCGGCCTGGTCGCCGACTTGCTGTGCCTGGGGGACTTCGACACCTTGATCGACGCCTACCAGTACCCCTATGTAGGCACTGGCGACGCCGACCCGGCCGAAGCCCGCCGAGTGCTCGGTGAACTGGCCGGCGCGCATGGCGAGCAGCGCGCCCAGCTGCGCGCGCTGGCGCGGCTGCTGCGCGAACGCAAGCCGGTCGTGCGGCGCTACGTGCGCGCGGCCAGCCCGGCCAATGGCACCAAGCTGGCCAGTGGCAACTTCGACGTCTTCCTGTCCGGCCTGCTCACCTTGATCGGCCAGGTGCCGTTCTTCTTCGGCAGCCCGCTGTACTCGGCCTTCAAGCGCGTCGTCATCGAGATCGCGAAGAACCGCACCAACCCGCACCTGGTGCCGGGCATCGAGGCGATGCTGCCGGACTCGCCGCTGGCGCAGCTGCTGCGCGACGCACCGGTGCGCGAAGGGCTGGCAATGTCGGTCATCGCCGGCGACATCGAAGGCGGCAGCCTGCTGCAGCGCCTGGGCGTGCTGCTGACCGACTTCCTGCTGTTCGAGAACGACGACAACGACCTCGTCGTCAACACCACCGCGATGCTCGCCGGCATCGCACCGAAGGCGGGCTCGCGCGTGCTCTTCGACCGCGGCGCCGAGGTCTCGCACTTCCGTTACTTCGCCAATGCCGACACCCGCGGCGCGCTGCGCGACTGGTTGCTCGACCCCGAGCCGCTATTGCTGCCACGCTTCCACGCCCTGCCGTCAGCGGCCGAGTACGCCGCCGCGCTGGCCGCCGCCGGCGCCGCCAGCCGCAGCGCCGAAAGCGCCGACTGGCCGGTCGTCGTCGTGCTGCCCGGCGTGATGGGCTCGCACCTGCAGGTGAACGGCAAGGACCGGGTCTGGTTCGACCCGCTGGACATTGCGACTGGCGGCCTGGCGAAGATCGAATGGCAGCAGCAAGGCGTCGAAGCCGACGGGCTGTTCAGCATGTTCTACGGCCAGCTGTGCCTGGAGTTGTCGCGCAGCCACCGCGTCGAACGTTTCCCCTACGACTGGCGGCAACCGCTGGACGCGCTGGCCGACCGGCTCGGCGAGTTCCTCGACCGCCTGCTCAAGCAGACCACGCAGCCGATCCGGCTGCTCGCGCACAGCATGGGCGGGCTCGTTGTGCGCGCCTGCATCCACAAGCGGCGCTCGGTGATGGACTCGGTGATGGCCCGCGAAGGCGCGCGTCTCGTGATGCTGGGCACGCCGAACCAGGGTGCGCACTCGATGGTCGAGAACCTGCTCGGCAAGGGCGACATGCTGCGCACGCTGGTGCGTCTGGACTTGGCGCACGACATGCAGGAGGTGCTGGACATCGTGGCCGGCTTTCGCGGCGCGCTGCAGCTGCTGCCCAAACCCGGCTTCAGCGACATCTTCCAGGGCCAGGACGACGGTGGCCAGTTCTTCAAATTCCAGCAGGCCCAGACCTGGGTCGACCTCAAGGCGCAGGTGCGCGACTTCTGGTTCGGCGACGGCAAAGCCGGCACGCCGTCGCAGCCGGTGCTCGACGCCGCGGCCTGGCTCTGGACACAGGACGGCCTGGCGCCGCCGACCTTGCCGCCGGCCTACAAGAAGCAGTCGGTCTACGTCTACGGCGTGGCGCGCAACACGCCCTGCGGCGTGCGCACCGACGCCCGCGGCCGACTCAAGATGGTGGGCACGACGAGCGGTGACGGCACGGTGACCTGGGAGTCGGGCCGCATCGGCGGCATTGGCCGTTTTTATTACATGCCCGCCGCGCATGGCGACCTGCCGTCCACCGCGGCCTTCTTCCCGGCCCTGGTGGAGTTGCTGGCCAACGGCACGACGGCAGGCCTGGCCACGCAGCCGCCGGTTCTGCGTGCCGGCGAGCAGCCCCAGCCGGTGAGCTACGACGCCGGCCCGCCGTCGACCGACGACGCCGATGCGCTGCAACGCAGCCTGCTTGGCGGCTCGGTGGCGCAGCGCGTGCCGCGGCCGCCGAAGTTCCGTCTCGAAGTCATGGTCAAGGCGATGGACCTGCGCGCCGTCGCCCAGCCCATCCTGGTCGGCCAGTACGAGCAGGATCCGATCGCCGGGCCGCAGGCGCTGATCGACCGCGACCTGCTCGGCGGGGGCTTGAGCGAGCGCTACAACCTGGGCCTGTACGCCGGCCCGCTGGGCAGCGCCACCGCCGTGCTGCGCGGGCTGAGCGAAGCGCGGCGCAGCCGGCTCCAGCTCAGCGGCGCCATCGTCACCGGGCTGGGCAAGTACGACGGCGCGCTCAGTCCGCTGCAGCTGACCGACGCCGTACGCACCGGCGCGCTGCGCTACCTGCTGCAGGTGTCCGACGTGCTCGGCACCGAACACCGCGAGTTGCCGCTCGCGGCGCTGCTGGTGGGCTACAACTCGGCGGCCAACCTGACGGTGGCCGCGTCGGTCGAAGCCCTGGTGCGCGGCGTCATGGACGCCAACACCAAGTACAGCGAGATCACGCGCGGCAGCGTGCGCATCGCGCGGCTCGAGATCATCGAGCTCTATCTCGACACCGCGATCAGCGCCGCCTACGCGCTGGGTGAAGTCGGCGCCAAGCTCGCGCCGCTGGCCGCCCGGCAAGGCACCTTGCTGGTCTGCAAGCCCGAACTCGAGCAGCACCACAGCCTGCGCCGGCGCCTCTACGACGGCCAGCGTCAGAGCTACTGGCCGCGGCTGATGATCACCGATGCCGACTGCAGCGAAGAAGACATCTCGGGCATGCTCAAGCCGCCCGCGGCGCCGGCCGGCCTGGCCGACACCGGCAAAGCGCGGATGGTGGTCGGCGAGCGGCTGCGTTTTCTCTACGTCGGCCAGCGCGCGCGAGCCGAATCGGTGATCCAGCAGCGCCAGCCGGGCCTGATCGAAAAGATCGTGCGCCAGCAGATCGGCAGCCCGCTGTGGCGCGCCGACTTCGGCCGCATGCTGTTCCAGTTGATGGTGCCGCACGACTTCAAGGACGCGGCGCGGCAGCTCGACCGCGTCGTCCTGGTGGTCGACAGCCACACCGCCAACCTGCCCTGGGAGTTGATGCTCGCCGACGACGGCACGGCACTCCGCGATGGCGCCACCGACGCCGCCATCCTGCCGCTCGCGGTGAACGCGCCCGTCGTGCGCCAGTTCGCTTCGACGAGCTTCCGCCGCCAGGTGCGCCAGAGTTCGGCGCGCAGCGCGCTGGTGATCGGCAACCCGTCGTTCGAAGGCTTCGACAAGGCCTTCCTGGACGCCAAGGGTGCGCCTTGCCCGCTGCCGCCCAACCTGGGCGGCGCCGAGGCCGAAGCCCAGGCGGTGGCCGGCGTGCTGGCCAACCTGGGCTACGACGTGACCCGCATCATCTCGCCCGACCAGACGGCGACCGACGTGCTGTCGGCGCTGTACCGCAAGCCGTGGCGACTGCTGCACGTGTCGGCGCACGGCGTCTTCAACCAGCGCCATGTCGACGGCAGCTGGCGCAGCGGCGTCGTGCTCTCCGATGGCCTGCTCATCACCGCGGCCGAGATTGCCGCGATGGAGATGGTGCCCGAGCTCGTTTTCCTGAACTGCTGCCACCTGGCCAAGGTCGATACCGACAGCCAAGGCAACAAGCTGGCCGCCAGCGTCGCGCGCGAGTTGATCGAGATCGGCGTGCGCTGCGTCTTGGTGGCGGGCTGGGCCGTCAACGACGAGATCGCACGCATCTTCGGCGAGACCTTCTATCGCGAAGCCTTGTTCGGCCAGCAGCCCTTCGGGCTGGCCGTGCACGCAGCGCGCGAGGCGGCCTGGGACGCCGGCCAGGGGCAGGACATCACCTGGGGTGCGTTCCAGGCTTATGGTGACCCGGGCTGGATGGCCGACCCGCGCGCCGAACCGAACCCGCGCGCCGACAAGCCCGTGCCTTTTGTCTCGATCGACGAAGTGGTGGCCGAGCTGGCACGGTGCAGCACCGACTTGCTGCGTCGCGGCGAGCAGCTGAGCTGGCCCGAAGTGCTGAGCCGGGTCGAGCAAGCCGACCGCCTGATCGGCATACGCTGCCCGCCGGGCTGGCTTCGGCGGCCCGAACTGCAGACCGCACTCGGCGACTACCTGCTCCAGCTCGGCCACCTGGAACGCTCCTACCAGGCCTACCTGCTGGCCGTGCAGGCGGAAAGCACCGCCGGCTCGGTGCCGCTGCGCAAGCTTGAACAGTTGGCGATGATCGAAGCCCACCTGGGCGACTGGCGTGCCGAGTACGGGCTCGAGGACGACATCGCACAGGCCGTGGCCGAGGGCGAGCGCTCGATCGACCTGGCTTTGCAGCGCCTCGATGCGCTCGACCTCCTGGTCGCGCTGCAGGACCCCTCGATGGCCCCCGAAGGCAGCGTCGCCGTCAGCGTCGAACGCAGCGCGCTGCGCGGCAGCGCCTGGAAGCGCAAGGCCAGCCTGCACGCCCGCCAATTGGTCAAGGCTGGCGCCGACCCCGCGGCGCAGCGGGAAGCCGGCCGCAAGATGGCCGCCGCGCTGGAAAACAGCGTGCTCGCCTACCGCCAGGCCGAGGGCCACCCCGGCGGCCCGCGCTTCAGTGTCTACCTGGCGCTGAACCGGCTCAGTCTCGATGCGCTCACGGACTGGAGCGGACTCACGACCCGCGACGAAGCGATCTACCTGGCCCAGCAGTGCCGGCAAATCGCCATCGAGCGGGCCGCCCACCCGGTTGCCGACTGGGACGCCCTGCTGCCCAGTGACGCGCTGCTCGTCGAACGCCTGCTCGACGGCGGTCTGGGCCTGGCCGGCGACGAAGGCAACCAAGCCTACGAAGCGCTGGCCGCTGCCTACAAGGACACCTTCGACGGCGTGTCGGTGAAACCGGCGCTGGTCTACCAGGTGGTCAAGCAGCTCGAAACCTTGTCGCGCTTTTGTGACGCGCGCCATGTGCTGCAAGCCGACGAGGCGCTCAAGCGCACCGCCGACCGCCTGCTGCAACTGGTGCAGCGCATCCAGCCGCAGCGCGCGCCGCGCCCGGACCGGCCCGAACCACTCGAAGCCGGGCCCGCCCGAATGCTCAGCGCCGCGCCGTCCGCACGCAAACGCCGGCCGGCTGCCAAATCCCGCAGCGCGAAGAAAGCGCCCTGAGCGTGCGACGCGCGCTCAGCGCCCGCCGCTGACGTCGAGCACCGTGCCGGTGGTGTAGCTGGCTTCGTCCGAAAGCAGCCAGACGATGGCTTGCGCCACTTCGTCGGCGCTGCCGGCGCGCTGCATCGGCACCTGCGGCGCCATGCGTGCGGCGCGGTCGGGCTCGCCGCCACTGGCGTGGATCTCGGTTTCGATGATGCCGGGGCGCACCGCGTTGACGCGCACGCCTTCGGTGGCCACCTCGCGCGCCAGCCCGAGCGTGAAGGTGTCGATCGCGCCCTTGGCCGCCGCGTAGTCCACATACTGGCCGGGCGCGCCCAGCCGCGCCGCCACCGACGACAGGTTGACGATGGCGCCGCCGGCGCCGCCATGGCGGGTGCTCATGCGGCGCAGCGCTTCGCGGGCGCACAACATCGAACCCAGCACGTTGACGGCGAACATGCGCTGCAGCCGCGCTGCGCTCATGTCGTCGACCCGCGACGCCCGGTCGACGACACCGGCGTTGTTCACCAGCCCGGCCAGCGGCCCGAGTTCGCGATCGATGGCAGCGAACATCGCCAGCACCTGGGCTTCGTCGGCAACGTCGGCGCGCACCGCCAAGGCACGCCGGCCGGCCGCGCGCACGGCGTCGGCCACGGCGGCCGCAGCCGCTTCGTCGCGCGTGTAGTTGACGGCAACGTCCCAGCCGCGCTGCGCAGCCAGCCGCGCACTGGCAGCGCCGATGCCGCGGCTGCCTCCGGTGACGAGCAGGACTCGGTTCATGTCCGGATATTAAGCCCGCGCGGCGTCGGCTAGAGTCTGCGCCAGCAACCGGAGAGTTTCCATGCAAAGACGCACCCTCATTGCCGCCAGCGGCGCCATGCTCGTGGCCCCCGCCGTGCTGCGCGCCCAGACGCTGGAGAAGCCCAAGACCACCATCGCCGTCGGTGGCAAGAACTTGCTGTACTACCTGCCGCTGACCATTGCCGAGCAGCGCGGTTACTTCAAGGCCGAGGGTCTGGACGTCACCATCGTCGACTTCGCCGGCGGCGCGCGCGCGCTGCAAGCGGTGGTGGGCGGCAGCGCCGACGTCGTCTCGGGCGCTTTCGAGCACACCGTCAACATGCAGTTCAAGGGCCAGCCGATGCGCGCCTTCGTGCTGCAAGGGCGGGCACCGCAGATCGTGCTCGGCGTCAATCCGAAGACGATGCCCAACTACAAGACCGTGGCCGACCTGAAGGGCAAGAAGATCGGCGTCACCGCGCCGGGCTCGTCGACCAACGTGATGGTCAACTTCATTCTCGCCAAGGCCGGGCTCAAACCCAGCGACGTCTCGATCATCGGCGTCGGCGCCTCGCAAGGCGCGGTGGCGGCCATGCGCACCGGCCAGATCGACGCCATCAGCAACCTCGACCCGGTGATCACGCTGCTGCAGCGCTCGGGCGACCTCAAGGTAGTCACGGACACACGCATCGTCGCCGAGGCGGAGAAGGTGTTCGGCGGCCCGATGCCCGCCGGCTGCTTCTACGCACCTCAGCCCTTCCTCGACAAGAACCCGAACACCGCGCAGGCACTGGCCAACGCGATCGTGCGCGCCAACAAGTGGATCCAGACCGCTGGCCCTGGCGAGATCATCACTGCCGTGCCCGAGGCCTTTCTGCTCGGCGACCGCGCGGTCTACATCGACGCCTTCCTGGCCGCCAAGGGTGCGCTGTCGCCCGACGGCATGTTCCCCGACAAAGGCCCGGAGACGGCCTTTCGCGCGCTGGCCAGCATCGACGCCGAAATCGCCAAGGCCAAGCTCGACTTGAGCGCGGTCTTCACGAACGACTTCGTGAAGAAGGCCAACGCCAAGTACCCGAAAGGCTGACCGGCCTTGAAACCCGCCCTGGTGCCTGCGGGCGCGCCTGCCGGGGCGGGCCGATGACCGGCCCGCAGATCATCGTGCTGGCGACGCCGGTCTTCCTGCTGCTGATCGCGCTGGAGTTCGCCGTCGGCCGCGCCCGCGGGCGCAACACCTACCGGCTGCACGACGCCTTGTCGAGCATCGGCCTGGGGGTGATGAGCCAGGTCAGCGGCGTGCTCAGCAAGGTGCTGGCGGTCGGGCTCTACAGCCTGGCCTACAGCCAGTTCTCGCTCACCGAGCTGCCGGCCGATTCGCTCTGGGTCTGGCTGTTTGCGCTGCTCGGCTACGACTTCCTGTACTACTGGTACCACCGCGGCGGCCACCGCGTCGCCCTGCTCTGGGCTGCCCATGTGGTGCACCACCAGAGCGAGGATTACAACCTCAGCACCGCCTTGCGCCAGACCAGCAGCGGCGTGCTCGTGGCCTGGCTGTTCTACCTGCCGCTGGCGCTCATCGGCGTGCCGCCGCTGGTGTTCGCCAGCGTCGCGCTGATCGACCTGCTCTACCAGTACTGGGTGCACACGCAGCAGATCGGCAAGCTCGGCTGGTTCGACCGCTGGTTCTGCAGCCCGAGCAACCACCGCGTCCACCACGCCGTCAACGACCGCTACGTGGACAAGAACTACGGCGGCATCCTGATCGTCTGGGCCCGGAGGTTTGGCAGCTTCGCCGAGGAAGACGACACCGAGCCCTGCGTCTACGGCACGCGCGCGCCGCTGCGCAGCTGGAACCCGGTCTGGGCCAACCTGCAGGTCTACCGCGACCTCGTGCTCGACAGCTGGCGCGCTGGCGCCTGGGACGACAAGCTGCGCGTCTGGTTCAAGCCGCCGGGCTGGCGGCCGGCCGATGTGGCCGCGCGCTGGCCGCGGCCGGCCTGCGAGCTCGCGACGCTGAGCCGCTTCGACCCCCACCCCAGCCCCGCCGCCTACGGGGCCGCGGCGGGCTTGTTCGGCGCCGTGCTCGGCGCCACCACCTTGTTTCTCTGGAATGCCCACTTGATGGCCACGACGCACCAACTCCTTGCCGCAGCCGCCATCGTCGCGCTGCTGTGGCTGATCGGCCGCCTGATGCAGCCCGTGGCCAGCCCGCTGGAACGCCACCCGGTGACCGCGCGATGAAACCGCCGGCACTCGAACTCGTCGGTGTCGACTGCACCTTCGTCAGCAAGGACGAACCCGGCCAGCGCTACACCGCCGTGCGCGACGTGTCGCTCACGGTGGCCGAAGGCGAATTCGTCAGCGTCGTCGGCCCCACCGGCTGCGGCAAGAGCACGCTGCTCAACGTCGGTGCCGGGCTGCTCGCACCCAGCGCCGGCAGCGTCAGCGTGTTCGGCAAGCCGCTGCAAGGCATCAATACGCGCGCCGGCTACATGTTCCAGACCGAGAGCCTGATGCCCTGGCGCACCGCGCTGGGCAACGTCATGGCCGGGCTCGAGTTCCGCGGCGTCGCTGACGCCCAGCCGCAGGCCGAGGACTGGCTGCGCCGGGTCGGCCTGGGCGGCTTCGGCGACCGCTACCCGCATCAGCTGTCGGGTGGCATGCGCAAGCGCACTTCGCTGGCGCAGACGCTGGCGCTAGACCCCGACATCATCCTGATGGACGAGCCATTCAGCGCGCTCGACATCCAGACCCGCCAGCTGATGGAAAACGAAGTCCTCGACCTCTGGGCGGCGAAAAGGAAGGCGGTGCTCTTCATCACCCACGACCTCGACGAAGCGATCGCCATGAGCGACCGCGTCATCGTGCTCTCGGCCGGCCCGGCGAGCCACCCGATCGGCGAGTTTGTGATCGACCTCGATCGCCCGCGCGACGTCGCCGAGGTGCGCACCGCGCCGCGCTTCATCGAGCTGCACAAGGCAATCTGGGACGTGATGCGCGAAGAAGTGCTCAAGGGCTATGCCCAGCAGTTGAAGGTGAAATGAGCATGTGGAAGTTGATCCAACCCAATCCACGCAATTTGCGCATCTGGCAGCTCGGGCTGCTGGCGGCACTGTTCGGCATCTGGTACCTGCTGACCACGCCCGGCCTGGTGCCGCCGATCATGTTCGACAACGACCGCCAGGCAGCCTTCTTCTTCGGCGAACCGCTGAAGGTGATGGGCCGGGTCTGGACCTGGTTCGTCGTCGATGCCGACATCTACCGCCACTTGGCGGTGACGCTGATCGAGACCCTGCTGGCCTTCGGCATCGGTTCGGTGGCCGGCCTGGGCTGCGGGCTGTGGCTGGCGCTGAGCCCGATGGCCTCGGCCATCCTCGAGCCCTACATCAAGGCCATGAACTCGATGCCGCGCATCATCCTGGCGCCCATCTTCGCCATCTGGTTCGGCCTCGGGATCGCCAGCAAGGTGGCGCTGGGCGTCACGCTGGTGTTCTTCATCGTCTTCTTCAACGTCTACCAAGGCGTCAAGGAAGTCAGCCCGGTGGTGCTGGCCAATGCTCGCATGCTGGGCGCCAACTCGCGCCAGCTGCTGCGCCATGTCTACCTGCCCAGCGCCACCAGCTGGGTCTTCAGCAGCCTGCACACCAGCGTCGGCCTGGCCTTCGTCGGTGCCGTGGTCGGCGAATACCTGGGTTCAAGCCAGGGCGTGGGCTACCTGATCCTGCAGGCCGAAGGCACTTTCGACATCAACACCGTGATGGCCGGCATCCTGGTGCTGACGGCCTTCGCGCTGGCGCTTGACGGCGCTGTCGGCCGCATCGAGAAGCGGCTGATGAAGTGGCAGCCGCGCGCCGGCGAAACCGAAAAACTCTGACGGGGACGACACCATGGCCAAGGATTTCGACGCGATGGAGGACAGCAATCGCTCGTCCAACCCCAGCATCCACGAAGTGTCAGACCCGGCCCGGCGCATCGTGCTCGGCGGCGGACTGGCGGTGGCGCTGACCGGCTTGCTGTCCGGCTGCGCAAGCTCCGGCGCCAGCGCCGGCTCCAAGCTGGGCTTCAAGAGCATCACGCCCGACAGTTCGCCGAACGGGCTGCGCGTGCCGCCGGGTTATGTGGCCAGCGTCATCGCAGCGTGGGGTGAACCGGTCGGCGTGCCCGGCCAGATGCCGGCCTGGCAGCCCGACGCCAGCAACAACGCCGGCGAGCAGGCACTGCAAATGGGCATGCACCACGACGGCATCCACTACTACGCGCTCGACGGCGCGCGCCGTGGCCTGCTGGCGATGAACCACGAATACGTCGACGACGGCTTGCTGCACCCCGACGGCCGCGCCACCTGGCATGCCGGCAAGGTGGCCAAGGCGCAGGCGGCGCATGGCATCGCGGTGATCGAGGTCGAAGCCAAGGGCAACGCCTGGC
>JAUYAJ010000172.1 GCA_030693565.1 Rubrivivax sp. | reverse complement strand
TGGCCCGGACGTGAGTCCGGGCTGCGCGCTGCGCCATGGCCAGGAGGCCATGGCCTTCGCCAGGCACAAACAGTCCTCAGGACTGTTTGTGCCCGGGCTCAGCCTTGCTCAGGGCCATTGGGCACCCCGGCGCGGGCCCATGGGATTGCCTCTCAACCTCTGAGTCGGCCGCAGCGCACTAAAATCAGCCACTCGCACGCGCGCCGATCCCCGGCCGCCGGGCGATCCGTGCCGACGAGGGCCGCACCGCGCGCCCGCCAGCCTCCCTGAACGCGAGCGCCTGACCGGCCTCCTGAACCGATCTTCCATGTACGCACTTTTCGACGACGCTGGCCGCTTCCACGCCGGGCGCGTGATGTCCGAGGCCGATAGCTCGATGCAGGTCGAGCTCGACTCCGGCAAGCGGGTCAAGGTCAAGGCCGCCAACGTGATGCTCAAGTTCGCCCAGCCCGGCCCGGCCGAGCTGATCGCGCAGGCACAGGCGCTGAGCGCCGAGATCGAACTCGACCTGGCCTGGGAGTTCGCGCCCGAGGCTGAATTCGGCTTCGCCGACCTGGCGCGCGACTATTTCAGCGCCAGCGCCGGCCCCGCCGAGCAAGCCGCTGCCTTGTTCCGGCTGTTCGAGGCGCCGCATTACTTCCGCCGCATGGGCAAGGGCATGTTCCGCAAGGCGCCCGAAGAGACGGTGAAGGCTGCGCTGCTGGGCATCGAACGCAAGAAGCAGCTCGCCGCCACCATCGACGGCTGGGCCGCCGATCTGGCCGCGGGGCAATGCCCGGCGCCGGTGCGCGAGCAGCTCTACCGCATCCTCTTCAAGCCCGACAAGAACTCGGCCGAATACAAGGCGGTGGTCGAAGCCAGCAAGCTGGCGCAGCGCGCGCCGCTCGACCTGCTCAAGGACGCCGGTGCCATCGACAGCCCTTACCAGTTCCACTGGCGGCGTTTCCTCTTCGAGCAATTCCCGCATGGCACCGGATTCCCCGAGCTGAGCGCGCCGGCGATCAAGGAAACGCTGCCGCTGGCGCCGGTGCAGGCTTTCTCGATCGACGACTCGGCCACCACCGAGATCGACGACGCGCTCTCGGTCACCGGCCTGGGCAGCGGCACGGTGATCTTCGGCATCCACATCGCCGCGCCGGCGCTGGCTTTCGAGCCTGACTCGCCGATCGACAAAGTGGCCCGCGAGCGCCTGTCCACCGTCTACATGCCAGGCTGGAAGCTGACCATGCTGCCCGACGAGGTGGTGCAGGCCTATACGCTGACCGAAGGCCGCGACTGCCCCGCCGTCAGCCTTTACCTGACCTTCGACGAAGCCACGCTGACGCTGCAAGGCAGCGAGACCCGGATCGAGCGCGTGCCGATCGCTGCCAACCTGCGCCACGACCAGCTCGACGAAGTCGTCACCGAAGCGGCGCTGACCGGCGACGCGGTGGCCGAGTACCCGTTCGCCTACGAACTGGCCTTCGCCTTCCGGCTGGCGCGTTCGCTGAAAGCGCAGCGCGAAGTGGTGCGCGGCAAGCCGGAGAACTTCAACCGGCCCGACTACAACTTCCGCCTCGACTGCGACGGCAACAGCGAGCCGCGCGGCGACGAGCGCGTGCTCATCAGCACGCGCCGGCGCGGCGCGCCGCTGGACCTGATCGTCGCCGAGGCCATGATCCTGGCCAACAGCACCTGGGGCGGCTGGCTCGCCGACTGCGGCGTGCCCGGCATCTACCGCAGCCAGGCCAGCATGCTGCCCGGCGTGAAGGTGCGCATGGGCACGCGGCCGCAGCCGCATGCCGGCATGGGCGTGGCGCAATACAGCTGGTCGACCTCGCCGCTGCGCCGCTACGTCGACCTCGTCAACCAGTGGCAGATCATCGCTTGCGCCCGCCATGGCCGCACCGCCGCGCTGGCAGCGCCGTTCCGGCCCAAGGACGCTTCGCTGTTCGCGGTGATCTCCAACTTCGACGCCGCCTACAGCGCCTACAACGACTTCCAGCGCGGCATCGAGCGCTACTGGACGCTGCGCTGGCTGGAGCAGAACGAAGCCGCCGAGCTCGAGGTCACGGTGATGAAGGACGGCCTGGTGCGCGCCGAGACGCTGCCGCTGGTGTTTCGTGTGCCCGGCACTGAAAGCCTGCCGCGCGGCTGCCCGGTGCGCGTGCGCGTGGCCGGCACCGACTTGCTGACGCTGGACCTGCACGCCCAGTTCGTCGCCCGCATCGACACCGAGACCGTCCCCGCCGTGAACGAAGGCGAAACCGATGACGACGCCGACAGCGCCGGCCCGCTGACGCTGGCGATCGACCTCGACGACGGTGGCGCCGCCGCGCCGGCCGAAGACCTGCCCGCCGGCGCGAGCTGACGCACGGGCCGCAGCATGCTGACCTGGCCGCGCCTGTCGACCCTGCACTGGGCGCTGCTGGTGTCGGCCGGCGTCCATGCCGCGGTGCTGACCGTGCGCATCGTCGACCCCGAGGGCTTCAACCGGGTCTTCAAGGACACGCCGCTGGAGGTGATCCTGGTCAACGCCAAGTCCACCGAAGCGCCGACCCAGGCGCAGGCCATCGCCCAGGCCAACCTGGCCGGTGGCGGCGAGGCCGAGCGCGGCCGCGCGACCTCGCCGCTGCCAGCCGCCACCACGATGGCGGTGGGCGACGCGCCCGAAGACGCGCGCCGACGCATCGACCAGATGCAGCAGCAACAGCAGCAGTTGCTGGCGCAGATCCGCCGCGAGGTCGCCAGCCTGCCGCCGCCCGACCCGCAGCGCGAGAAAGGCACGCCGCTGGAAAGTGACCAGGACGAGCGCCGGCGCCAGCTGCTGCGGCTGCTGGCCGAGATCGAAAAGCGCATCAACGACGAGAACGCGCGGCCGAAGAAGCGCTACATCAGCCCGGCCACGCGCGAAGAGGTCTACGCGCTGTATTACGACGCGCTGCGCCGGCGCATCGAGGACCGCGGCACGCGCAACTTCCCCGAGCACCAGGGCAGCAAGCTCTACGGTGAGCTGACGATGAACGTCACCGTCGACGCCGCCGGCCGCGTCGTCGAGGCCGAGGTCGTGCGGCCCTCCAGTTCGCGCGTGCTCGACCAGCAAGCGCTGGCCATCGTGCGCAGCGCAGCCCCGTTCGGCCCCTTTTCCACGGCGATGCGCCAGCAAGCCGACCAGATCGTCGTCACCTCGCGCTTTCGCTTCACCCGCGACGCCGAGCTCGAAACCACCTTGAGCAACCGATGAACACGCCCGCACCCGACCGTTACGCCGTCATCGGCAACCCCGTGGCGCACAGCCAGTCACCCTTCATCCATGCCGCGTTCGCGCTGCAGACCGGCGAGGCGATCGACTATGGCCGCTTGCTGTGCCCGCTGGACGGCTTCGACGCCGCCGTGGCTGCGTTCGCCGCCGGCGGCGCGCGCGGCTGCAACATCACGATGCCCTTCAAGTTCGACGCCCCGAAACTGGCCGCGCAGGTGACGCCGCGCGCCGCGCTCGCCCAGGCCGCCAACATCCTGCGCTTCGACAACGCCGCGCAAGGCGGCTGGCTGGCCGACAACACCGACGGCATCGGCCTGGTGCGCGACATAGAGATCCACGCCGGCCGGCCGCTGGCCGGCACCCGCGTGCTGCGGATCGGCGCCGGTGGCGGCGCTGCCGGTGTGCTGGGCCCGCTGATCGAGGCGCGGCCGGCCGCCGTTGTGGTGGCCAACCGCACGCTGGTCAAAGCGCA
>JAUYAJ010000170.1 GCA_030693565.1 Rubrivivax sp. | reverse complement strand
CTGCCGACCTCGACGCTGACCTTGCCGACGCGCTGCAGCGTGGTCTCCAGCGTGCCCAGGCGCTGGTTGATGCCGTCGGCCAGATCGCGCAGGCTGCGCACCGTGGCCATCATGTTGTCGCGGTTCTCGGCGCTGAGCAGCTGGTTGATGCTGGCCAGCGACGCCGTGGCCATTTCGCCGACCTTGTTGACGCGCCCGGCGATCTCGGCCAGATCGGACCGGCCCTCGCCGATCACCGGATGGCGTTCGCCGCTGGGGACCTGGGTCAAGATCTCGCCGGGTGGGTCGCGTGTCACCAGCGCAATCGAGGCGATGCCGGTGACGATGTTGCGGGTGACGATGGCCACGGTGTTGGTGTGCAGCGGCGCCCGGCGGTCGACGCGGACTTCGACGCGCACGCGGTTGACGCGGTCGATGGCGAGCGCGTAATCGTCGACGCGGCCGACCTTGATGCCGCGCAGCGAGACATCGGCGCCAACTTCCAGGCCGTCAAGTGCCTGCTGCTCGAAGTGGATGGTGTAGCGGTTGAACTCGCCTTCGCCGCCGATGTTCTTCAGCCACACGACCGCTGCCACCAGTGCCGCGATCAAGGTCAGCACGGCCGCGCCGACCCAGACATAACGTGATTCTGCTTCCATCAGGGGGCGTCTCCAGCGACCATTCTACGGACCGAGAAATAGTCGCGGACCCAGTCGTCGTCGGTCGCCATGACCTCGGCCACCGAGCCGTCGGCCAGCACGCTGCCGCGCGCCAGCACGATCAAGCGGTCGACGACGCCGAGCAAGGTGTCGAGATCGTGGGTGACGAGGAAGACGGTGATGCCCAGGTCGTCGACCAGCGAGCGCACCAGGCGGTCGAAGCCGCGCGCAGTGATCGGGTCGAGCCCGGCGGTGGGCTCGTCGAGGAACAGGATCTCGGGCTCGAGCGCTATCGCACGCGCAATCGCAGCGCGCTTGCGCATGCCGCCTGACAACTCGTTGGGCATGCGGCTGCCGGTGGCCACCGGCAACCCGGCCTGCAGCAGGCGCAGCGCCACCAGGGCGTCGATGGTGGCCGCTGGCAGCCGGGTGTGCTCGTGCAATGGCACGGCGACGTTCTGCGCCACCGTCAGTGACGAGAACAGCGCGCCGTCCTGGAACATCATGCCGAAGCGCCGCCGCACGGCGTCCAGCGCCTCGGGCTCGGCGGCCCACATGTCGGTGCCGAGCAGGCGCAGGCTGCCGGCACTGGGGCGCTGCAGGCCGATCATCTCGCGCAGCAGCACCGACTTGCCGGTGCCGCTGCCGCCGATCAGCGCCACCAAGCTGCCGCGGCCGACGCTGAAGCTGACGCCGTCGTGAATGCAGTGGTCGCCGAAACGCGTGACCACGCCGTCGACCTCGATCACCGGGGCGGCGGCCTCGCTCACAGGTCCAGCGCCTGCAGCACGATGGCGAAGACGGCGTCGAGCAGGATCACGGTGACGATGCTTTGCACCACGGTCGAGGTGGTGGCGGCGCCGAGCGCGCGCGTGTCGCGGCCCACCGTCATGCCCATGCGCACGCCGATGACCGCGATCGCTAGCGCGAACACCGGCGCCTTGGCCAGGCCGATCAGCACATGGCGCAGGTCCAGCGCCTCGCGCAGCCGCGCCAGAAAGGCCGCCGGCGTGATGTCGAGCATGCTGCTGGAGATGAACATGGCGCCGATCAGGCTCATGACGTCGCCGACGAAAACCAGCAGCGGCAGCGCCAACATCAAGGCCAGCACACGCGGGACCACCAGCACCTGCAGCGGCGACAGGCCCAGCGTCTGAATGGCGTCGATCTCTTCGGTCAGCCGCATCGAACCGAGTTGCGCGGTGAAGGCGGCGCCCGAGCGGCCGGCGACGATGACCGCCACCAGGATGGGGGCAAATTCGCGCGTGCTGCCGATGCCCACGCCGTCGACGACGAAGATGTTGGCGCCATAGCGCTCGGCCTGCAGGCCGAGCAGGTAGGCGAAGACGACGCCGATCAGCAGGGTGACGAGGGCGACGACCGGGATCGCACTCAGCGCGGTCTGCTCGACCTGGGCGCTGAGCTCGCGCAGCCTCAGCCGCCGCGGCCGCGCCACCACCTGGGTCAGCGCGACCAGGGTCAGGCCCAGAAAGGCCAGGTGGCCCTGCAGCAGTTCAGCCAGGGCCGCCGTCTGCCGGCCCAGCCGCTCGAGCGCGCCGGGTTGGCGCACGGCCGTGGTTTCGGCAGTGGCGGCCAGTTGCTGGCGCACCTGGTCAAGGATGCGCTCGTTGATGGCGCTGAAGCCTGACCAGGCCAGTGCTGCCGGATCGCGGCCGCCGGCCGCCAGCGTGCGCAGCAGCACCAGCGCCGAGGCGGAGTCGATCTGCTGCAGGGCGCTGCCGTCGACCTTCAAGGCCGCGGGCAAGCGCAAGCCGTTCAGGGCGGTCTCGATCTCGGCCAGCCGGGGCATGCGCCAGGCACCGGCCAGCCGCAGCGTCGGCTGCGGGTCGTCGGCGCTGAGCGTGATCCAGGGCGTGTCGGGCATGGGGGCGGGGCGGCGGCGCGGAGCAGCGGCGAGCATAGCGGAGCCGGCTGCGGTGGGCGCGGTCGATGCGATGATGCGCGCCTGAACGGAGATGGAACCATGAACCTACGCACCTTGTTGATCGCGCTGACGCTGGCCGCACTGGCTGGTTTTGCAGCCCTGAACTGGCCCACCTTCATCGCGCCGACGGCGCTGAACCTGGGTTTTGCGGATGTGCAGGCACCGCTGGGGCTGGTGATGCTGGGCGTGGTCGGCCTCGTCGTCGGGCTGTTCCTGGTCTTCAGCGTCTACCAGCTGATCGGCATCATCGGCGACAGCCGTCGCTCGGCCAAGGAACTCAAGCTGCACCGCGAACTGGCCGACAAGGCCGAGGCCTCGCGCTTCGTCGAGTTGCGCGCCTTCATCGACACCGAGCTGAGGCGGCTCGACGGCCAGGCTGGCGCGCGCGACCTGGGGCCGCGCATCGACCGTCTGGAGCAGCAGCTGCGCGACGGTCTGGCGGCGCTGGACAGCAAGCTCGACCGCGCATGGCCCGCGGCGCGCGACTGACCGCGCCGCTGTCGCCTGCCGGCGCCGACCGGCCTCAAGTTTTGTCGCGCCGTGCCGAAAAAGCGGCACGAACGGCCGGAGAACGCTGACGATGACCAAGGAACGGCGCAACCTTTACCGCATCCTGCAAGTGCAGCCCGAGGCCGCACCCGCCGTGCTGAAGGCCAGCTACCGGGCCTTGATGAGCTCGGCGCGCATGCATCCTGATCTGGGCGGCGACACCGATTCGGCGGCGACGCTCAATCGCGCCTACGAGGTCTTGTCGGATCCTGAACAGCGGCGCCTCTACGATCTCACGCTGGGCCGGCCGCGCCGCGACGCCGGGCCT
>JAUYAJ010000161.1 GCA_030693565.1 Rubrivivax sp. | reverse complement strand
GGCGGCCTCGTCGAACTCCACCGACTTAACCGACCACGGGGACTTGATTCCCAGGGCCGCTTCGAACAGCTGCGTGCTCATTCACCCCTCCGCGCAAAGTCTCACGGCACGTAGGGTACCCACTCAGAATTCAGGAGAGGCACCCAAGTTCAATCATGACGGCGCTGATGTTGCAGTGCTTGAATTCAATCGCGCCCACGGAACGCCCTGGCAATTGTTGATGCAGCGCGCGCCGATGCTCTGACTTGTTGTAGGTCTGCCCGGTCAACTCCATCGCAAGCATCCGCAGGTAAGCGGCGACCGTGGCCGCGACCTCTTCTGGCGTCCAGTCCAAACTCATAGCTATGGTCCATTAGAAAGCGAGCAAATGATCAGCAACGGCAATTTCCGGCGCATCGCGTCCTCGACTGTAGGGGAGAAGCTGGCGTAGGACGCGATTGGTTCTCGACACCTCGAGCCCCCTGGCGGCGTGCTCTTTCTCTACAGCCTCAGCGTGCGGGATGAGGCAAGCGCCACTGATTGCCTCCCGAAAGTCGTGAGCGAGATGCGGGGCAGATTGGCGGAGGACTATCAGGCACTGTTGCAGTTCGACGCCGCCGTCTACGCTGCTGGCTACGACGACCGCCTTGCCAGCGAATACGCCAGACTGGTGCTGCGTATCCGTGACGAAGGCCTGTACCGGGTCACCGATGGATTCCCTCGCTTGGTGCCTGCCTCAGTGATTGGCGGTTTGCCTTCAGGTTTGAGCGCCGTGAATTACGAACTGAATCTGGATGCTGCGGCTGCGTGGTTGCTCTCAAAGACACCGGCTGCAGCAGCGAAGCTTCTGGCGGACTTCACGAAGTAGCGGCGGCGGTGACAGATGTCTTTGACATCGCGAAGCGCTCCGAAATGATGTCCCGGATCAGAGGCAAGGGGAACAAGACAACGGAACTGGCGTTGGTTGCAGCCTTCCGCCTAGCTGGGATCAAGGGTTGGCGGCACCATGTTCCCTGCAGGGTCAAGGGTGAGCCTACGCGGTCTACCCGTCTGGCTACCCAGCCAGCTACCCAATTTGAGTGGAACTTGGTGAGACGTCAAGATCTCGAAAATCCGCCGAAACCCGAGATCGCCAGCATTCATGCGGGTTTGCGGGTGGCAAGCGGGCCGGCGTGAGGCGCCGTGAAACCCTACAGCAGCACGATGTCGTACTGCTCGGGGTTCATCGTCGGCTCGGCGCTCAGCGAGATCGGCTTGCCGATGAATTCGCTCAGGCCGGCCAGGTGCACACTTTCTTCGTCGAGCAGCATCTCGACCACGGTGGCGCTGGCGACGACGCGAAACTCCTTGGGGTCGAACTGGCGCGCCTCGCGCAGGATCTCGCGCAAGATGTCGTAGCAGACGCTGCGCGCCGTCTTCACCTGGCCGCGGCTGTGGCAGGTCGGGCAGGGTTCGCACAGCATGTGGGTCAGGCTCTCGCGCGTGCGCTTGCGCGTCATCTCGACCAGCCCGAGCTGGGTGAAACCGCTCACCGTCGTGCGCGTGCGGTCCTTGCTGAGCTGCTTGCGGAACTCCGACAGCACGGCTTGCTGGTGGTCCTCGCGCGTCATGTCGATGAAGTCGGCAATGATGATGCCGCCCAGGTTGCGCAGCCGCAGCTGGCGCGCGATGGCGCCGGCCGCCTCAAGGTTGGTCTTGAAGATCGTGTCTTCGAAATTGCGCGCGCCGACATAGCCGCCGGTGTTGACGTCTACCGTGGTCAGCGCCTCGGTCTGGTCGATGATCAGGTAGCCGCCCGACTTGAGGTCGACACGCCGCGCCAGCGCGCGCGCAATCTCTTCCTCGATGCCGAACAGGTCGAGGATGGGCCGCTCGCCGCGGTAGAGCTCGAGCTTGGCCACCGCGCCCGGCATGTAGGTGGCGCCGAAAGCGCACAAGGCGTCGTATTGCAGCTTGGAGTCGATGCGGATGGTCTGCGTGGCCTCGGTGCTGAGGTCGCGCAGGACACGTTCGGCCAGGCTCAGATCCTGGTGCAGCAGCGTTGCCGGCGGCTGGCTGTGGCTGCGCTGGCGGATCAGCGCCCAGGCCTTGCGCAGATAGGCGATGTCTTCGCCCAGTTCGGCGTCGCTGGCTTCCTCGGCGTTGGTGCGCAGGATGAAGCCGCCGCCGCCGTCGCCGGCCAGCGCCTGCATGCGCGTGCGCAGCTGTTCACGCAGTTCGGGCGAGCCGATCTTCTGCGAGATGCCGATGTGGTCGTCCTGCGGCAGAAAGACCAGCATGCGCCCGGCGATCGAGATCTGCGCCGACAGCCGCGCGCCCTTGGTGCCGATGGCGTCCTTGATGACCTGCACCGTCAGCGTCTGGCCTTCGAACACCTGGCGCTCGATCGGTGGCAGCGGCGTCTCGTTGCGCGAGCCGCCGACGCCATGCGGGAACAGGTCGGCCACATGAAGGAAGGCGGCGCGCTCCAGGCCGATGTCGATGAAG
The DNA here is from genome assembly GCA_030693565.1 of Rubrivivax sp. Classification (GTDB taxonomy): domain Bacteria; phylum Pseudomonadota; class Gammaproteobacteria; order Burkholderiales; family Burkholderiaceae_C; genus Rubrivivax. The sequence goes on along the minus strand of JAUYAJ010000161.1, from coordinate 4,196 downwards.
GCGCTTTGCATGCCGGGGAGCACGCGCACCACGCGGCCGAGGTAGACGTTGCCGACCATGCCGCGTTCGAGCGTGCGCTCAATGTGCAACTCCTGCACGGCGCCGTTCTCGATGAGGGCCACGCGGGTCTCTTGCGGCGCCCAGTTGATCAGGATGTCATGCATGGCGCGGATGTTAGCCCGGCCCTGCGGGCGCAGTCAGAAACGCAGTTTGGCGCGCCGCAGCAGCTGCGCGGTCTCGAACAGCGGCAGCCCCATGATGCCCGAGTAGCTGCCGTCGATGTGCGCGATGAAGCCGGCGATGTCGCTCTGGATCGCGTAAGCGCCGGCTTTGCCGAACGGCATGCCGCTGGCGACGTAGCGCTCGATCACCGACTGCGAGAGCGCGGCAAAGCGCACCCGCGAGACGCAGACTTCGAGCAGCGAATGGTCGCCGTCGCTCACCGCCACCGCCGTCAACACCCGGTGCGTGCGCCCCGACAGCGCCTGCAGCGTGGCGCTGGCGTCGGCGTCGTCCAGCGGCTTGCCCAGGATGCGCCGGCCCAGCGCCACCACGGTGTCGGCGCACAGGATGGGCGCTGGCACCAGGCCGCGCTCGGCGCGGCGCCGGCGCGCCGCGCTGAGCTTGGCCAGAGTGACCCGGCGCACGTAGTCCAGCGGCAGCTCGCCGCTGCGCTCTTCTTCGAGCCGCTCGACGTTCTCGCGCTGATGGGCCAGCAGCGGCTTGTGGGCCACGCCCAGCTGGTCGAGCAGTTGAACTCGGCGCGGGCTTTGCGACGCCAGGTAGACGAAGCCGTGGCCGTGCGGTGGGTGGTCCGTCATTCGCGGTGGTAAGGATGGCCGGCGGTCAGCGACCAGGCGCGGTAAAGGGCTTCGGCCAGCAGCACGCGGGCAAAGGCATGCGGCAGCGTCAGGTCGGACAGCCGCAGCGTCTCGTCGGCGCTGGCCTTGATCGCCGGGTCCAGGCCGTCGGGGCCGCCGATCACGAAGGCGACGTCGCGGCCGTCGCCGAGCCAGAAGCGCAGCCGCTCGGCCAGCTGCGCGCTGCCATGGCGGCTGCCTTGTTCATCGAGCACGACCCGGCGCAGCCCCTTGCCGGCGGCTTGCAGCGCGGCGTCGATGCGCCCGGCCTCGGCGGCCATGCACTGGGCCGCGTTCTTGCCCGAACGCGGCTCGGCCTTCAAGGCCTTCAGCTCCAGCCGCAACTCGGGCGGGAAACGTTTGCTGAAGTCGGCCCAGGCCTCGTCGGCCCAGCCGGGCTGGCGCTGGCCGACCGCCACCACCAGCAGCTTCATCGGCTCAACGCGCCGTCTTGCGCGCCGGCGCCTTCTTCACCGCGGCGTTCTTGCGCGCCGGCCGCTGCACGACCACCGTCTTCACCTTGGCCGAAGTCGACTTGATCGCCGGCGTCTTCACCGCCACCGCCTTGCGCGCCGGGGCCTTGGTGGCCACGGTCTTGCGCGCCGGGGCCTTGGCAGCCACGGTCTTGCGCGCAGGCATCTTGCGCGCCGGTGCCTTCGCCGCCGGCTGCCTGGCCGCGGGCGACTGGCTCACGCCGCCTTTGCGGGCCGAAGCCCGCGGCGCGGGCTCAGGCTCGCTGGCCTTGACCAGCCGGGTCTCGGTGCTGGCGAGCTTCAGGCGCACCACCTTGCCACCCCAGATTTCTTCCAGGTGGTAATAGTCGCGGATCGCCGGCTGCATGATGTGGGCGACGGCGGCGCCGCAGTCGACGATGATCCACTCGCCGTTGTCCTCGCCCTCGGTGCGCAGCACTTCCATGCCTTGCGACTTGACGGCGTCGCGCACACTCGCTGCCAGCGCCTTGGTTTGCCGGTTGCTGGTGCCTGAGGCGATGATCACGCGTTCGAACATCGCGGTCAGATGTTCGGTGTTGAAAACGGCGATGTTCTGCCCTTTGACGTCTTCCAGACCGTCGACGATGGCGCGTTGCAGCTTGCGGATGTCCATTCAATTCCTGTTTGCGGCCCGGTACAGGGCCTGGTGTTCAATATAGCGCGCCACATCGGGCGGCACCAGATGGTCGATCGGCAAGCCGGCGCCAACCCGGCGCCGGATGTCCGTCGACGAGATGTCGAGCATGGCCAGCGGCACCGTGCGGTGCGGAAAGCGCAGCACCTCGGGGTCGACCGGTCGCGACGGTCCGGGCCGGTTGGCCACCGCCAGCACCACGCGGCCGAGCAATTCCTGCCAGTCTTGCCAGGTGTGCAGGCCGGCGTACTGGTCCTGGCCGATGAGCAGGAACCACTGCGCGTGCGGCTGCCGCGGCTGCAGTTCACGCACTGTGTCCAGGGTGTAGCTCGGGCCGCTGCGTTCGAGCTCGCAGCGGTCGAGCACGAAGCCGGGCTGGCCGGCGATCGCCAGCTTCACCATCGCTTCGCGGTGGCCGGCGTCGCTCATCTGCACGCTCTTCTGCCAGGGCCGGCCGGCGGGGATCCAGCGCACTTCGTCGAGCGACAGCGCGCTCAGCGCCTCACGCGCCAGCGCCACGTGGGCGTTGTGCACGGGGTCGAAACTGCCGCCAAAAAGGCCGATGCGCAAGCCCATGTCAGGCGGCACCCGCCCAGTCGCGCGGGCGCAGGAAGTCGCTGGCCAGCAGCGCCTCCGCCGTGCCCGGCTCTGGCTGCCAGTCGTAGCGCCACTTCACCAGCGGCGGCATCGACATCAGGATGCTTTCGGTGCGCCCGCCAGACTGCAGGCCGAACAAGGTGCCGCGGTCGTAGACGAGGTTGAATTCGACGTAGCGGCCGCGCCGGTAAGCCTGGAAGTCGCGCTCGCGCTCGCCGTAGGCGGCGTCGCGGCGGCGCTCGACGATCGGCAGGTAGGCGCCCAGAAAGGCGTCGCCGACGGCGCGCATGACGGCAAAGCCGCCGTCGAAGCCGGCTTCGGCGTAGTCGTCGAAGAAGATGCCGCCAATGCCGCGCGGCTCGTTGCGGTGCTTGATGAAAAAGTACTCGTCGCACCACTGCTTGAAGCGCGGGTAGAGCTCGGCGCCATGCGGCGCCAGCGCGTCGCGGCAGCTGCGGTGGAAGTGGGCGGCGTCATCGGCTGCGCCGTAATACGGCGTCAAGTCCATGCCACCGCCAAACCAGACCACCGCCGGCTTGCCCGTCGGCAAGGCGGCGAACATGCGCACGTTCAGGTGCACCGTGGGCACGTGCGGGTTGCGCGGGTGCAGCACCAGCGAGACCCCCATGGCTTCGAAGGGCGCGCCGGCCAGCTCGGGCCGGTGCTGGGTGGCCGACGGCGGCAGCGTGGCGCCACGCACATGGCTGAAGTTGCAGCCACCGCGTTCGAACAAGCCGCCGTCTTCGACCAGCCGGGTCAGTCCGTCGCCTTGCAGCCGCTCGCCCGGCGCCCGGGTCCAGCCGTCGCTGAGAAAGGCCTGGCCGTCGGCAGCGGCCAGCGCGTCGACGAGGCGCGTCTGCAAGCCCAGCAAGTAAGCCCGCACGGCGGCGGTATCGGTGTTCATCGTGTGTTTGTTTCAGCGCAGGCGGCTGGGCACGGCCAGCGCCGGCGCGCAGCCACGCCGCCGCAGCGCAGGCTCATCGAGCGCCTGGGGGCAGCGGCCCACGCTCAGCGCGCCTTCACAGCGCGGTGGCCGATGTCGCTGCGCCACAGCGCGCCGTCGATCTGCACGCTGCGCACGCCTTCGTAGGCGCGCTGCTGGGCCAGCCGGGCCGAGTCGCCGAGCGCGGTGACGCAGAGCACGCGGCCGCCGCTGGTGCGCAGCTGGCCGTCGTCGAGCGCGCTGGCGGCGTGGAAGACCTGCAAGTCCTCGGCCGCCGGCGGCAGGCCGCTGATGGTGTCGCCGCTGCGCACCGGCCCGGGGTAGCCGGCGGCGGCGATGACGACGCCGAGCGCGAAGCGCCGGTCCCACTGCAGTTCCACCTGGTCCAGCGTGCCGTCGACGGCATGGGTCAGCACATCGAAGAGGTCGCTCTTCATGCGCATCAGGATCGGCTGCGCCTCGGGGTCGCCCAGGCGGCAGTTGAACTCCACCGTGCGCGGCTGGCCTTGGGCGTCGATCATCAGCCCGGCGTAGAGGAAGCCGGTGAACGGCACGCCGTCCTTGGCCATGCCGGCGATCGTCGGGTTGATGATCTCGTGCATGACTTTGGCGTGCACGTTCGGTGTCACCACCGGCGCGGGCGAATACGCGCCCATGCCGCCGGTGTT
>JAUYAJ010000157.1 GCA_030693565.1 Rubrivivax sp. | reverse complement strand
GTGATCCAGTAGGCGTACATCTTGGCCACGGCGTAGGGGCTGCGCGGGTAGAAGGGCGTGGTTTCCTTCTGCGGCGTTTCCTGCACCAGGCCGTAGAGCTCGCTGGTGCTGGCCTGGTAGAAGCGCGACTTCTTTTCAAGCCCCAGGATGCGGATGGCCTCCAGCAGGCGCAGGGTGCCGATGCCGTCGGCATTGGCCGTGTATTCGGGAGTTTCGAAGCTCACGGCCACGTGGCTCATCGCGCCCAGGTTGTAGATCTCGTCGGGCTGCACCTGCTGCACGATTCGGATCAGGTTGGTGCTGTCCGACAAGTCGCCGTAATGCAGCTTGAAGCGCTGATTGTCGACATGTGGGTCCTGGTACAGGTGGTAGATGCGGTCGGTGTTGAACAGCGACGATCGCCGTTTGATGCCGTGTACCTCGTAGCCCTTTTGCAGCAGCAACTCGGCCAAGTACGCGCCGTCCTGACCGGTGACGCCGGTGATCAAAGCAGTCTTCATTTTTCGGTATGCCAGTGAATCTTGACCGCTAGGATAACTGCGCAGGGCGGGTGATCCTTGCCGAGGAAGGTCGAGGAGGAAGGGGTCAGGTCTTGCCTTTTGCCTATTTCCCTTCTCCGCCATCGCGATCAAGGGACTGATCCGCGCGAGCCCCTGTCGGGGCTCCGATGCACCGACAGAGCGAAGAAAGGGCAAAAGGCAAGACCTGACCCCATCCCTTCTGCCTCAGGTCGTGCCGCCCAAGAGCTGGGTCAGCTTGGCCCGAACTGCGGTGGCGTCGGCGGGAGACAGGTTGCCAAGTTCGCCGCGCACCAGGCGATGGTCCAGCGTGAACAGTTTGAAGCGCACCATCGACGGTGCCGGCAGACCGGCGGCGACGCTGTCGCCCAGCGGGCAGTCGAGCGGCCAGGGGCTGCTGCCCTGTGAGGTGATCATGGCCATGACCGAATGGCCGGCAGGTGTATTGAAGGCTGTGGCGTCGGACAACACCAAGGCGGGCCGATTCTTTGTCGTGCTGCGGTCCGTGAAGGGAAACGGCACGCGCACCACGGCAAAGCGCTCAAAGGCCACGGTAAGCCTCGTCGTCAGCACTGCCAGCCCATTCGGACAACGTGCCCTCGACGGCGCGCAGGTACTCGATATCGAGCGGCAGTACGCGGCGCACGGTCGCCGTTCCGTCGGCGCCAACTTCCCAAGCGATCAGGTCACCGGCCGTGACACCCAGCGCCTTTCGCACGTCCTGAGGGACGGTGGTCTGCCCCTTGGCGGTGATTTTGGCGACGGCGAGCATGTTGGTTCCTTGGTAAGGAGTGCATTACATCCTTACTTTAATGCGGACGCAAGATTGGATGGGGTCAGGTCTTGCCTTTTGCCTTTTCGACCCCCGCAATCAACCGGCTGACCCGCGATACTGAAAGTCCGCAGCGTGCCGCCAGGGCCGTCATCGTGATGCCTTCGTCGCGGTAGGCCTGCCACAGTGCTGCGCCGCGGCCGGGCGCCGGCATCTGCCGCGACACCGATTGCGCCGTGTGGGGCGCCCGCCGCTGGGCGCGCGGCACTTCGGCTGCGGCCACCGCCTGAGGGCTGGCCATGGCCTGCATGCGGCCGACGAAACCGTCGTCGCCCAGGTAGATCTGCTGCTGCAGTGCGCCGGGCCACAGTTGCAGCGCCGGCTCGCTGCCCAGCAGCGCCGCATAGCGCCGTGCGGCCAGCGCGGCATCGCCAGCGGTCCGGACGGCGCGGCCCAGCAACTGCGCCTGCAGTGCCTGCCGGTTCAGCCAGGCCGGCGCCGGTGCAGCGCCCGTATGCGCCCGGCAACTCGACCACGCCCAGGCGCTCGGCGTCGCCGCCAGCCCGGCGCGCACGGGGTTCAGTTCGACGTAGCGGCACAGCGTCAGCAGGTAGGCGTCGCAGTCGACCAGGATGGCAGTGAAGCGGCCCTGGAACAAGTGCCCCACCTTGTCGTGCCGGCGGTTGAAGCGCTGCGTGTAGACGCCGTTCACATGGCGCATCAGGCGCGACAGGTTGGCTTGCCGCGTCTGCAGCACGAAGTGGTAGTGGTTGCCCATCAGGCAGTAAGCCAGCGCCTCGGCCTCGAAGCGCTCCAGGCCCTGGGCCAGCACGCCCAGCAGTGTGGCGCGGTCGGTGTCGTCGGCGAAGATGGGCTCGCGCCGGTCGCCGCGGGCCGTCACATGGTAGACGGCGCCTGGGAACTCGATGCGCAGCGGGCGGGCCATGCCTTCAAGCTAGAAGCCATCAAGGCAAAAGGCAAGACCTGACCCCTACCTTTCATGACCCCTACCTTTCACACCAGCCCCATCCCCCGCAGCCGCTCGATCACCAGGTCGGCGGCAACGTCGGCGCTGCGCTCCACGGTGTTGATGCGCATCTCGGGCGTCAGCGGCGCTTCGTAGGGCGAGTCGATGCCGGTGAAGTTCTTCAGCTCGCCGCGCCGCGCCTTGCGGTACAGGCCTTTGGCGTCGCGCTGCTCGGCCACGTCCAGCGGGGTGTCCACATGGATCTCGATGAACTCGCCTTCGGCCAGCAGGCCGCGCGCCATCGCACGTTCGGCGCGGAACGGTGAGATGAAGGCGGTCAGCACGATCAGCCCGGCGTCCACCATCAGCCGCGCCACCTCGGCCACGCGGCGAATGTTCTCGACCCGGTCGGCGTCGGTGAACCCGAGGTCCTTGTTCAGGCCATGGCGCACGTTGTCGCCGTCCAGCAAGTAGGTGTGGCGGCCCGCCGCCAGCAGTTTCTTTTCCACCAGGTTGGCAATGGTGGACTTGCCGGCGCCCGACAAACCCGTGAACCACAGCACCGCCGGGCGCTGGCCCTTGATGCGGCTGCGCGCGGCTTTGTCGACGTCCACCGCCTGCAGGTGGATGTTGTGGGCGCGGCGCAGCGCAAAGTGCAGCATGCCGGCGCCCACGGTGGCGTTGCTCATGCGGTCGATGAGGATGAAGCCGCCGGTCTCGCGGTTGGCGCTGTAGGGGTCGAAGGCAATGGCGCGGTCCAGCGCCAGGTTGCACACGCCGATCTCGTTCAGCCCCAGCTGCTTGGCCGCCAGGTGCTCCAGGGTGTTGACGTTGACCTTGTACTTGGGCTCGGTGACGCTGGCGCTGACGGTGCTGGTGCCCAGCTTGAGCCAATAGGCGCGCCCGGGCAGCAGCGGCTCTTCGGCCATCCAGACGATGGTGGCTTCGAACTGGTCGGCCACTTCGGCCGGGCTGCTGGCCAGCGAGATGACGTCGCCGCGCGATATGTCGACTTCATCTTCCAGCGTCAGCGTCACCGACTGCCCGGCCACCGCCAGCGGCAGGTCGCCGTCGGCGGTGACGATGCGCGCCACCCGGCTTTCGCGCCCCGAGGGCTGAACGCGGATGCGGTCGCCCGGCTGCACCTGGCCGCCGGCAATCGTGCCGGCAAAGCCGCGGAAGTCGAGGTTGGGCCGGTTCACCCATTGCACCGGCAGCCGAAAGGCGGCCTGGTGCTGGCGCGTGGTGTCGATGTCCACCGTTTCCAGGTAGGCCATCAGCGTCGGCCCGTGGAACCAGGGCATCTGGTCGCTGTGCACGGTCATGTTGTCGCCGCGCAGCGCCGACAGCGGAATGGCGGTGATGTCGGTCAGCCCGATGCGCCCGGCGAACTCGCGGTATTGCTCCTCGATGGCGCGAAAGCTCTTTTCGCTGTAGCCCACCAGGTCCATCTTGTTGATGGCCAGCACCACCTTGCGGATGCCGATCAGGCTCACCAGGTAGCTGTGGCGGCGCGTTTGTGTCAGCACGCCTTTGCGGGCGTCGATCAGGATCACCGCCACGTCGGCGCTGGACGCGCCGGTGACCATGTTGCGCGTGTACTGCTCGTGGCCCGGGGTGTCGGCAACGATGAACTTGCGCCGCTCGGTGCTGAAGTAGCGGTAGGCCACGTCGATGGTGATGCCTTGCTCGCGCTCGGCGGCCAGGCCGTCGACCAGCAGCGCGAAGTCGATCTCGCCGCCTTGTGTGCCCCACTTCTTGCTGTCGGCTTCGATGGCGGCGAGCTGGTCTTCGAACAGCATCTTCGATTCGAACAGCAGCCGGCCGATGACGGTGCTCTTGCCGTCGTCGACACTGCCGCAGGTGATGAAGCGCAGCAGGCTCTTGGTCTCGTGCTGCTGCAGGTAGGCGCCGATGTCGCTGGCGATGAGGTCGGAGGTGTGTGCCATGTCAGAAGTACCCTTCCTGCTTCTTCTTTTCCATCGACGCACTGGCATCGTGGTCGATCATCCGGCCCTGGCGCTCCGAGGTGCGCGTGAGCAGCATCTCCTGAATCACCGCCGTCAGCGTGTCGGCCTGCGACTCGAAGCCCCCGGTCAGCGGGTAGCAGCCCAGGGTGCGAAAGCGCACCTTGCGCATCACCGGCACCTCGCCGGGCTTGAGCGGCATGCGTTCGTCGTCGACCATGATCAGCGCGCCGTCGCGCTCGACCACAGGGCGCTCCTTGGCGAAGTACAGCGGCACGATGGGGATGGCCTCGCGCTGGATGTACTGCCAGATGTCGAGCTCGGTCCAGTTCGAGATGGGGAAGACGCGGATCGACTCGCCTTTGTGCTTGCGCGCGTTGTACAGCTGCCAGAGTTCGGGGCGCTGGTTCTTCGGGTCCCAGCGGTGCTGGGTGCTGCGGAACGAGAAGATGCGTTCCTTGGCGCGCGACTTCTCTTCGTCGCGGCGGGCGCCGCCGAACGCGGCGTCGAAGCCGTGCAGGTCCAGCGCCTGCTTCAATCCCTGCGTCTTCCACATGTCGGTGTGGATCTGCGAGCCATGGTCGAAGGGGTTGATGCCCATCGCCTGCGCCTCGGGGTTGCGGTGCACCAGCAGTTCCATGCCGAGCTCGCGCGCCATGCGTTCGCGCATCGTGTACATCTCGCGGAACTTCCAGGTCGTGTCCACGTGCAGCAGCGGGAACGGCGGCGGCGCCGGGTAGAAGGCTTTTTTGGCCAGGTGCAGCATCACCGCACTGTCTTTGCCGATCGAATACAGCATCACCGGTTTGTCGCACTCGGCCACCACCTCGCGCAGGATGTGGATGCCTTCGGCTTCGAGTCGTTGCAGGTGGGTCAGGACTGTCATAGGGCGCTGGTGATTCTCTGTCTGAAGGGT
>JAUYAJ010000477.1 GCA_030693565.1 Rubrivivax sp. | reverse complement strand
TTCTCAGCGCCGCGCGTCTCGACGAGGTGCGCCGCGCGGTCGCGGTGGCGCAGGCGCAACTGGACGGTGCCCGCGCGCTCAGTGCGGCCGTTGCCGAGCCGGGTACCGACGTCGCACAGGCCCAGGCGCAGCTGGCGCTGGCCAGGGCGGTCCAGACAGCGGCCGAAGCCCGGCTAGGCCAGGCCGTGCTGAGCGCACCGGCCGATGCACGCGTGCTCGCGCGCACGGTCGAGCCCGGCCAGATCGTGCAGCCCGGTCGCGCGCTGCTCAGCCTGGCGCTGGCCGGCCCGGTACAACTGGTGGCGCAACTGGACGAACGCTTCCTGGGGCAAATCCAGCCCGGGCAAGTGGCCAGCGTGCTGGCCGACGCTTTTCCAACGCAACGCTTCACGGCGCGGGTGATGTCGATCGCGCCGCTGGTCGATGCCCAGCGCGGCGCGATCGAGATCAAGTTCAGCTTGCCGCAAGCGCCGCCTGCCTTTCTGCGCGAGGACATGACGCTGTCGTTGGAAGTGGAAACCGCGCGCCGCGAGCAGGCGCTGGTGGTGCCGAGCGCGGCGCTGCGGGGGGACGAATCGACGGGCGCCAGCGTCTGGCTCGCGCGCGACGGGCGCGTGTTGGCGCGCCCGGTGCGCCTGGGTCTGCGCACGCTGGACGCGGTCGAGATCCTCGACGGCCTGAGCGCGGGCGAGCTCGTGCTCGTCGGCCCGGCGCCACAGCCCGGCCAACGCGTGCGCGCCGACGACAGCCCTGCGGCTTTGGCGCGCGCGGGCCAGCGGCCGAAGGAAGACGCCAGCGCCGCGATCAGCAGCGCGATGGGTCGCTGAGGCCAGGCGGCGATGCTGGGATTCGAACGCCACGTCGCGATGCGCTTTCTGCGCGAAGGCCGCATGCAGACCTTGCTGATCATCGTCGGCGTGGCAGCGGGCGTGGCCGTCGTGGCCTACATCTCGGCGCTGATCACCGGGCTGCAAAGCAACACGATCGAGAAGACGCTGGGGGCGCAGGCCCACCTGACGCTGAGCCCGCGCGACGACCTGGTGCTGGCCGCCGGCGCGCCGGCCAGCGCCGGCACCCGCGAACTGACACAGACCCAGCCGCGCGCGCAGCGCCCGCGCTCCATCGACAACTGGCAGCTGCTGCTGCCCCTGCTCGAAGCCTTGCCCGAAGTGACCGCGGTCTCACCGATGGTGTCGGCCGCGGGCCTGGCGGTGCGCGGCGAGGCTTCGAAGGCGATTGCGCTGACGGGCGTCGACCTCGACCGCTACGACCGCATCGTCAATCTGCGCGCCAAGGTGGTCGACGGCACGGCGCGACTCGGGCCGGGCGAGGGCATCATCGGCCGCGAACTCGCCGACGACCTGGGCCTGCGCATCGGCGACCGCATGACCATCGTCACCGGCGGCGTCAGCGACTCGCTGCGCGTCACCGCGCTGGTCGACCTGGGGGTGCGCGAACTCAACCGGCGCACCGTGATCGTGCCGCTGCGCACCGCGCAAAGCTGGGTCGGCCTGCCCGGCGGCGCGACCAGCCTGGACTTGAGACTGCTCGACATCTGGTCGGCGCAGACCTTGGCGGACGAGCTCGGCGCGCGCTGGCCCTACAAGGCCGAGAGCTGGCAGCAGGCGAACGCGCAACTCGTGTCGGCGCTGAATGCGCAGTCGGTGAGCACGGCGCTGATCCGCGGCGTGGTGCTGATCGTCGTCGTGCTGGGCATCGCCAGCGTGCTGGTGGTGTCGGTCGTGCAGAAGCGGCGCGAGATCGGCATCCTGCGCGCCATGGGTGCCACCCAGGGCCAGGTGCTGCGTGTCTTCTTGCTGCAAGGCGCGATCGTCGGTGCGCTGGGTTCGGCGCTCGGTGTGCTGCTCGCGATGGGGCTGATCTGGGCCTTCACCCACTTTGTGCGCGGCTCCGACGGCCTGCCGCTGTTCAACATCACGCTCGCGCCGGCGCTGGCGCTGCGCATTGCCGCCATCGCCACCGTGTGCGGCGTGCTGGCCGCGCTGGCGCCGGCACGGCGCGCTGCCAAGCTCGACCCGGCGCAGGCCATCCGCATCTGAGCGCGCCTGCCGTGGCCACCCCCGCTGCCCCGCTGATCGAACTCGACGGCATCCGCAAGACCTACAACCTGGGCCTGCCCAATGAGGCCGAGGTCTTGCACGGCGTTTCCTTCCGCATCGGCCGCGGCGAATTCGTGGCCTTGATCGGCCCATCGGGATCGGGCAAGAGCACGCTGCTGAACATCGTCGGCCTGCTCGAGCGGATGACGGCCGGCAGCTACCGCATCGAAGGCGATGAGGTGGCTGGTCTGGATGACGCCGCGCTCACGCTGCGCCGGCGTACCGCGCTGGGCTTCGTCTTCCAGTTCCACCACCTGTTGCCGGCATTCAGTGCGCTGGAGAACGTGACCCTGCCGGCGCTGATGCGCGAGGGCCGCGTCAGCCCGGCGCAGCGCGAACGCGCGCGCGCCGTGCTCGCCGCCGTCGGCCTGGGCGCCGCGATGGGCAAGCGCCCGGGCGAGTTGTCCGGCGGCATGCAGCAGCGGGTGGCGATCGCGCGCGCACTGGTGCTGGAGCCACCGCTGGTGCTGGCCGACGAACCCACCGGCAACCTGGACACGGCCTCGTCAGACGAGGTCTTCGCGCTGATGCGGCGCATGCACGCCGAGCTGAACACGTCGTTCCTGGTCGTGACCCACGACCCGCGCCTGGCCGCGCGCTGCGACCGTGTGCTCGAACTCGTCGACGGCCGGCTCGTGCGTGACGACGCAGCCGCCGGTTCGGGCGGATAGGCGGTGTCTGGCCTTGCATATTGCTTCCCGCAGATGGGGCTCTTCCAGTGGCATTAGGCAAAAGGCAAGACCTGACCCTGGCGCCGGACCCTGGCGCCGCTTGACCCTGGCGCCGCTGCTGTGCCGCATCATGCCGCCGCGCAGCTGGCGTGCGCGCATCTCGGCCGCGTCAACGCATGCGGAACCGGCCCCAGGTCGCCGCTGTAAAGCGCACCCTACGCGGCGGCGGCCAGCGCGGCGACGACCGCACCGCCCAGGGCAAGGTACAGCAGGCACGGCAGCAGCGTGCGCCGAAGGATCTCGGCCTCGCGCCCGGCCAGCCCGACGGTGGCGGCCCCGGCAACGATGTTGTGGGGACACACGA
>JAUYAJ010000151.1 GCA_030693565.1 Rubrivivax sp. | reverse complement strand
CGCGCGCGCCGCCACCAGGCGCTCGGCGGCTTCGTCCACCGCCGCCGGGTCGGGCGCCGAGCGCAAGGCCGGAAAGCGGTCGTGGCCGGGCTGGGCCCAGACCTCGGCCGGGTCGATGGCGTGCTTTTGCACGTCGTAGGGCAGGCAGATGTGGGCTGCACCGGGCCGGCCGGTGGTGATGGCGCGAAAGGCGCTGCGCACCGCGCCGGGGATCTGGTCGACGCGGTCGATGGTGGTGTTCCACTTCGTCAGCGGCTTGTACAGCGCCTGCTGGTCGAGTTCGGTCAGCGGGAAGCGGCCGCGCGAGCCCACCGCCACGTCCGAGGTGATGCCGAGCATCGCCACCGACGACTCGTTGGCCTCGACCAGCCCGGGCAGCAAATAGGTGGCGCCACCGCCGCTCGGGCCTTCGCAGACGCCGACGCGGCCGGTGACGCGGGCATAACCGTCGGCCATGTAGGCGGCGCTGCGCTCGTCGCGGGCCAGCACATGGTCGATGCCATGGTCCAGGCGCGCCAGCGCGTCGTACAGCGGCAGGCTGGTGTCGCCGCAAAGCCCGAAGATGTGCTTGACGCCGTTGAGCTCGAGCATGCGCACCATCGCATCGGCACCGCTGAAGGCTGTTGACATCCCGGCCATCTCCATCGAGTTGAGAATTCTTTTAAGAATACTAACTGGATTGCCGCGCCGACGGAAGCACAATGTCCAACCCATGAAGTCAGCCATTCCCAAAGCCCGGCACGAGCGCGGCTCCAGCGTCTTCAACACCTTGCGCGAGATGGCGATCAGCTATCAGCTCAAGCCGGGCGAGCGCGTCAGCGAGATCGAACTGGCGCAGCGTCTGGGCGTCAGCCGCACGCCGGTGCGCGAAGCCTTGACGCGGCTGGTCACCGACGGCTTTCTGCAGCCCTCGAGCCGCGGCTTCATGCGCCGGCCGCTCGATGTCCAGGAAACCCTGGACCTCTATGAAGCGCGGGTGGCGATCGAGCGCGAATGCCTGCGCCTGGCGCTTGAGCGCGCCAGCGACGCCCAGATCGACGACACCCTGGCCAGCCTGCAGCGCAGCCAGCGCGTGCCCGCCGACGCGCCGGTGGAAACGCTGGTCGAACTCGATGAGATGTTCCACCTGCGCATCGCCGACATGGCGGCGAATGCCGAGCTGAGGCGCATGCTGAGCAGCCTCAACGAGCGCATCCGCTTCGTGCGCTGGATCGACATGGAACGTGTCGGACGCGACTCGACCCAGCAAGAGCACATGAACATCTTGCTCGCGCTGCGCCGCCGTGATGGCGCTGCCGCCGAGCGCCAGCTCAGCGCCCACATCAGCCTGCGGCGCGAGCAGATCGCCGCCGCCATCACCCAGGGCCTGGCGCGCATCTACATGCCGCAGGCCGGCGCCGCCGACGTCCCACGCTAAGCCCGGCAGCGGGTGGGCGGCGCACGTCGTCGCACTGAGGAAGGCCGCCAAGTCGGCCTCTTTTCCGCGCTTTGCCATCGGTAGGCCGCCGGTACAAACGGACGCACCTCCTCTGGCTGCGTCGCGTCATGTTTCACCCCAAGCCTGCATCGGCCACGATGCTGTGGATCTGCCTGTTGATCTGCCTGTCGCTGACCGCCTGCGGTGGCGGCGGTGGCAGCCCGGCCGAGCCCACGAGCAGCCTGCAAAGCATTGGCGCCGCCGTGACACCCACCAGCTCAGTGGCGGCCTTGCCCGCCGCCGCGGCCATACCTGCCGCCCCTGCTGCAGCGCCTGCGGACAGCAGCACGCCGGCAGTCGCCGCGACCAGCCTCAGCCTGCAGCCGCCCAGCCTGCCGCGCGCCGCCTTGACGGCCGGCGAGCTGGCCGTTGTGATCGCCGAAGGCGACGCCACCAGCGAAGCCATCGCACTGGCCTACCAGCGCGCCCGCGGCATTCCAGACGCCCACATGATCCGCGTGCGCATGCCCACCGGCGCCGACGCCATCAGCGCCGCCGACTTCGCGCTGCTCAAGGCCGCCATCGACGCCAAGCTGCCGGCCGCCGTGCAGGCCACGCTGCTGACCTTCAACAGCCCGTCGCGGGTTCAGGGCGCCAGCTGCACGATGGGCATCACCAGCGCGATGGCCTTTGGCTACGACGCGCGCTGGTGCGGCCAGTGCAGCCGCACCCAGGCGTCCAGCTACTACGACAGCGACAGCACAAGGCCGTGGTCCGAACTCGGCCTGCGGCCGTCGATGATGCTGGGCGCGAGCACGCTGGCCGCGGCGCAGGCCTTGATCGACCGCGGCGTCGCCGCCGACGGCAGCCAGCCTGCTGGCACCGGCTACCTGGTGCGCACCACCGACAGCGCGCGCAGCGTGCGTTTCCCCGACTTCCAGCTGCTGCCCGCCGCCTGGTCCGAGGCGCCGGCGCTGGCGCTGCGCTATGTCGACGCCAGCGCCGCCGGCAGCGCGCAGACGATCACCAGCGCCGACGACGTGCTGTTCCACTTCACCGGGCTGGCCCAGGTGGCGCAGATCGCCAGCAACCGCTACCTGCCCGGCGCCGTCGCCGACCACCTGACGTCCTTCGGCGGCCTGCTGCCGGCCGGCAACGGCCAGATGCCGATCACCGCCTGGCTGACGGCCGGCGCCACCGCCAGCTTCGGCACCGTCGAGGAGCCCTGCAACTACACCGAGAAGTTCGCCAAGGTCTCGGTGCTGATCGACCATTACCTGCGCGGCGCCACACTGATCGAGGCTTACTGGAAGTCGGTCGCCTGGCCGGGCCAGGGCTTGTTCGTCGGTGAACCGTTGGCACGGCCCTGGCCCGACGCCGCGCAAGCCGTCATCGAAGGCAGTGAACTGGTGATCCGCACACGTTCGCTGCGCCGCCATGGCCAGTACCGGGTCGAGCACCGCGCCAGCGCTGCCGACAGCTGGCGCACGCTGGCGGCGCTGAGCGCCGGCCAGCCGCGCCTGCTGACCTGGCGCGTGCCGCTGCCAACGGGTGGCGGCGAACTGCGCTGGGTCGGCCCCTGCGCGACCCAGCCCGCGCAGACCTGCACGCTCGGCCTGGCCTCCTGACCCGCCGCGTCGCTGCGCTGGCAGCCGCCGCGGGTAAGCCCGCCCCCGCGGCGTGGAATGGCGCTGCGCCGGCGCCCGTATAGCCAAGTACCCCTCGGTCGATTTCGACACATCAGGAGCTTGGACATGCAACTTGCCTACACCCTGACCGGCGCCGCCGTGCTGGCGCTGTCCGCCGCCTTGCTGCCAGCGCCAGCCCATGCGCTGACCTATACCGCCGTGCTCAACGGCGCCAGCGAAGCACCGCCCACCGCCTCACCCGGCATCGGTGCGGCCATCGTCACCTTCGACGTCGGCGCGATGACGATGCGCCTGCAGACCACCTTCGTCGGCCTGCTCGGCGACGTCACAGCAGCCCACATCCACTGCTGCACCGCCGTCGCCGGCGCCGGCACCGTCGGCGTCGCCACCCAGACGCCGACCTTCATCGGCTTTCCCTTTGGGGTGCCCTTCGGCTCCTACGACCACAGCTTCGACATGTCAGCGGCTTCCAGCTACCGCGCCGGCTTCATCACCAGCAACGGTGGCACTGCCGGCTCTGCCTTCAGCGCGCTGCTTGCTGGCGCCGCGGCCGGCCAGTCTTATCTGAACATCCACACCACCGCCGTGCCGTCGGGCGAGATCCGCGGCTTTCTGGCGCCGATTCCCGAGCCGTCGAGCTACGCGCTGATGCTGGCCGGGCTGGCCGCGCTGGGCTGGGTCAGCCGGCGCAAGGTGCAGGCCTGAGCGCTGCCCGCGCCGACGCCGCCAGCGCCGCGGCGTGGTCGCTCGCCTGCCGCTGACGGCGGGGGAGCGGGAATAATGCGTCCACCGCCAGCACCTGCCTGACCGTGGACGCACCGCCCGCTTTCCGACGCCAACTGGTGGAGATCATTCCCCGCCTGCGTCGCTATGCGCGCGCGCTGACCTTCGATGCCGCGGCCGCCGACGACTTGTCGCAGCAGACGCTCGAACGCGCCTTGCTGCGCTGGCAGCAGTTCGACCCCCAGCGCGAACTCGGCGTCTGGTTGCTGTCGATCGCCCACAACGCGCACCGGGACACCTTGCGCAGAGACTCCCGAATGACTGTCACCGACCCCGAGGAACTGCAGCGCGCGCAAGACGAAGCGCAAGCCGGCCGCGGCCATGACATGGGACTGCGGCTGGACCTGCAGGCGGCACTGGCCTTGCTGCCACGCGAGCAGCTCGAGCCGCTGCTGCTGGTCTGCGTGGAGCAGCTGCGCTATGCCGAGGTTGCCGAGGTGCTCGGCATCCCGGTCGGCACCGTGATGTCGCGTGTGCATCGCGCCCGCGCAGCGCTGCGCGCTATCCTGGACGGCCAGGCGCGCCCGAGCGCGGCGGGCGGCGCCCAACTGAAGCGAGTGGTGTGAGCATGGGCGACGAGCGCATCGACGACGAACTTCTCAGCGCCTGGGTTGACGGTGAACTCGGCGGCGCCGAACGCGAACGCGTCCAGGCCTGGCTGCTCGAACACCCGCAGGAAATGGCGCGAGTCCAGGCCTGGGCCGCCGACCGCTCGGCGCTGGCGGCCTTGTACGCGCCAGCGCTGGAAGAACCGACGCCGCAGGGCTTGCGCGACGCCGTCTGGCAGCGCGCGCCGGCTTCGCCGCAGCCGCGCTGGGCCATGGCCGCCGCCGCGGCAGGCCTGCTGGTGGCGGGCGCTTTGCTCGGTGGCGGCGGCGTCTGGCAATGGCAGCAACAGCTGCAGGCCGAACATGACACCCAGTTGCGCAGCGAACTGGCCGCCGGCAGCGCCCAGGGCTGGGTCCAGCGCGCCGCCTATGCCCACAGCGTCTACGTCATCGAACCCCGCCATGCCGTCGAGGTGAAGGCGCAGGAAGAGCATTTGTCGCGCTGGCTGACGCGGCGCATCGACATCCCGGTCAAGCTGTTCGACCTGCAGCCCCAGGGTTTCGATCTCGTCGGCGGCCGCCTGCTGCCCGACGGCCCCGGCAAGAGCGCCCAGCTGATGTACCAGGACGCCCAGCAGCGCCGCGTCACCGTCTACCTGCGCAAGCCCGAAAAAGGCACGAATGCCGCCTTCCGCTTCGAGCAGCAAGGCCCGCTGGGCATGTTCTACTGGATCGAGGAAGGCGCCGGCTACGCGCTGGTGGGCGAGTTGCCCAAACAGACGCTGCTGGAACTGGCGCAAGCCATCCACGCGCAGTACCCGGCGCCGGCGCCGACCGGCGCCGCGCCAGCGCCGCGCTGAAGCGCCCCTGGGGCAGCCCTGTCAGCGTGCGTAGACCAAGTCTCGGAGACCCAGCGACAGCATGGGCACGTAGCTGATCACCATCAGGCAGGCCAGCACGACCAGCACGAAGGGCACCAGATGGCCGACGATGCGGTCGACCGAGATCTTGGCCACCGTGCTGGCGGCGAACAGGTTGACGCCGAACGGCGGCGTGATCATGCCCAGCGCCAGGTTCACCACCATCACCAGGCCGAAGTGCACCGGGTCGATGCCGAAGTGCATGGCCACCGGCGCCAGGATGGGCGCCAGCACGATGATGGCGGCGCTGGTCTCGATGAACATGCCGATGAAGAACAGCGCCGCGTTGATGCCGAGCAGGAACATGGCCGGTGACTGCAAGACCTCGACCAGCCAGCGGCCGATGGCGTCGGGCACACCGGCGCGCGTGATCAGGTAGGCCAGCATGCCGGCGTTGGCGATGATGAACATCACCACCGCGCTCGAGATCGCCGACTTGCGCAGAATGGGCAGCAGGTCGGCGATGCCGATCTCTCGGTAGATGATCATGCCGACGATCAAGGCATAGAAGACGGCCACTGCCGAGGCCTCGGTGGGCGTGAAGACGCCGCCGTAGATGCCGCCCAGGATGATCACCGGCATCAGCAGCGCCCAGGCCGCCTTCACCGTGGCCGGGCCGACGCGAAGGCGGTCGTCGCCGTCGTTTTGGCCCCAGCCCTTGAACTTGCAGTAGACCCAGACGAACAGCATCAGGCTGGCGCCGATGAACAGCCCGGGGCCGATGCCGGCGATGAACAGCTCGCCGATCGAGACCTCGGCGCTGACGCCGTAAAGAATCAAAGGAATCGACGGCGGGATGATCACCCCGAGCTCGGCCGACGTGGCCTGCAGCGCCGCCGCGTAAGGCCTTGGGTAACCATGCTTGACCAGCGCCGGGATCAGGATGGCACCGATGGCAAAGGTGGTGGCCACCGACGAGCCCGACACGGCGGCAAAGATCATGCAGGTCAGCACGCAGGTCATCGGCAGCCCGCCCTGAACGCCGCCCACCAGGCTCTTGGCAAACTCGACCAGCCGGCGCGAGATGCCGCCGGTCTCCATGATGTTGCCGGCCAGGATGAAGAAGGGAATCGCCGCCAGCGGGAACTTGTTGATGGAGTTGAACATCTCCTTCACCGAGATCAGCATGTGGGCGTCGCTGAGGTGGATGCCGACGACGGCCGACAGGCCGATCGACACCGCCACGGAGATGGTCAGCGCGAAGCACAGCACCATCGTCAACAGCATCACCAGGCTCATAGCGCGGTCTCCAGTTCCAGGCGCTTGGGGTCGAGCAGGTTGCCGACGATGCTGATGGCGCTGAAGACGCCGCCCACCGGCAGCGCCAGGTAGGCCCAGAACATCGACACGTCCTCCAGGCCGATGACGGTTTGCACGCGGCCGCGGGTGGCGTAGTCCCAGCCCCACCAGACGATGATGCCGACCAGCGTCATCGACGCCAGTGCCACCACCACGTTCAGGAACTGCCGGCCGCGCGGCCCGCTGCGCCGGTGCGCCAAGTCGACTCTGACCATCGCGCCTTGGCGGAAGGCTGCTGGAATGGCCAGGAAGACCATCCAGATCAGGCTGAAGCGGATCAGCACCTCGGTCCACTCGGCCGGGGTCTCGAGGATGAAGCGGGTGATGATCTGGAACATGCCCAGGCTGCTGGCAACGAGCAGCATCAAGCAGGCGCCCAGCAGCGAAGTCGCCGTGGTCAGGCGCTCGATGCCGAGGAAGATTTGCTTCATGGCCGCAGCCCTTTCAGAACAACGCCCGGGCGCGCAACACGCCCGGGCGCGATCACCCCGCCTCTGCAGGGATCACTTGACGTTGCGGATGCGGTCGATGTTCTCTTTGCCGAACTGCTTCTCGAACTGGGCGTTGATGGCCGTCAGCTGGGACACGAACTTGGCCTTGTCGACGTTCTCGATCACCTTCATGCCCTTGCTGCGCAGTTCGGCGACACCTTTGGCGTCGTCTTCGTCGACGCGCGCCCGGTTGACCGCGGTGCCGGCCTTGGCCGACTCGACGAAGGCCTGCTTGTCGGCGTCGCTGAGTTTGTCGTAGGCGGCCTTGTTCATCAGGAACACCGCCGGCGAGTAGACATGGCCGGTCAGTGACAAGTGCTTTTGCACCTGGTCGAACTTGGCCGCCATGATCACCGACAACGGGTTCTCCTGGCCGTCCACGGTGCCTTGCTGCAGCGCGGTGAAGACTTCGGGGAAAGCCATCGGCGTGGTGACGATGCCCAGGCCCTTGTAGGCCGCCACGTGCACCGGGTTCTCCATCGTGCGCATCTTCAAGCCCTTGAGGTCGTCGGGCACATGCACTTCGCGCTTGCTGTTGGTCATGTGGCGCACGCCGTTCTCGGCCCAGGCCAGGGCTTTGAAGCCTTTGGACTCGAACTCCTTGAGCATGTCCTGGCCGATCGGGCCGTCGAGCACGGCGCGCGCATGGGCTTTGTCGCGGAACAGGAAGGGG
>JAUYAJ010000128.1 GCA_030693565.1 Rubrivivax sp. | reverse complement strand
CCGCGAGGGCCAGTGACGCCGCCATCGAGACGGCGAAGATGGCGGTGACGGCCAGCCCGGTTCTGGCGCGCTGCCGATGCAGTTGCATCCAGCAGCCTTCGAGCCGGGCCGCGGCGCCCGCGAACCGCGCGCGGGAGCCGCCTTCGGCGTCGAAGCATTTGATGGTCTCGACGTTGATCAAGCTGTCCGCCAGGGTGGCGTGGGCGTCCAGGCTGGCCTCGGACACGGCGCGTGCGCGCGCCTGCAGGCGCAGCGCGCCGATGCCGCAGACGACCAGGTAGGCCGCAGTGCTGGCGGCAAAACTCAGCACCAGCGCCGGCTGGTCGAGATGCAGGAGGACGGCCAGCACCGCGACCACTTCGACCAGCACGGGCGCGATGCCGTTGACGAGCGTGACGACGAGCAGCTGGCAGCCCATGGTCGCCTGCCGCAGGCTCTGCACCAGCGCGCCCGATGACCGGCCGACATGAAACCCCATCGGCAGCGCCAGCACGTGGCCGAAGAAGCGGCGGCTCAGCCGGGCCGACAGACTCTGCTCGGCCGTGCCCGTCAGCAGCAGCCGGATCTCGGCAAGCAGCCTGCCGCTGCACAGCGCCAGCAGGTAGACCCCGCCCAGCACCAGCGTTGAGGCCGGCAAGCCCGCTGGCGCCGACGCTGCTGCCAACGCATCGACCAGGGCCTTGAGCGCCAGCGGAGCCGTTGCCGAGAGCAGGGCGCCCGCCACCACCATGAGCATGGCGCCGGCCAGGCGCGCTCTGATGCCGGGGTCGGCTTCGTCGATCAGCAGCCGGAGCGTGCCCGCGAGCAGGCCCGGTGCAGGCAGGGCGGGCGGGCGCGGGCGCGTCAGGCCGCAGATCATTGCGCCTGCGCCGAAGGCCAGTGCCTGAGCCAGGCTTCGATGGCCAGGCAGATGTGGATCTCCCCGGCGCGGCCGGCCAGCGTGGCCGGGTCGCTGCCAAGCAGCGCTTCGGTGCGCGCGCGGTCGACGAGGCCCCGGCGCACGAGCTCGCCTTCCAGCAGCAGGCCCCTGGCGAAGTCCAGGTTGTCCAGCAGCACGACCCGGATGTGTTCTTCCATGCCGCCCTTCGAGCGCCGGTTGGCGATCTCCGGCGGCAGGTCGGCCGCGAAGGCCCGGCGCGCCAGTGCGCGGCCGCGGCCGCCCTGCGTGAGCACATAGGTGGGCAGCCGCAGGCACAGCTCCACCAGCGGCTGGGACAGCAGGGGGTTGACCAACTCGGGCGCGGCCTCGCGCTCGAAGGGGTCGTAGTAGTTGATGGGATACGTCAGCTGCAGCGCCTGGGTCCGCTTGCCGATGGGCAGGCCGGCGGCTTGCTGCAGCGCCGGATGGCTGAAGCGCCGGCCCTGCGCGGCCTGCGCCAGGGCTGCCTCGGTGAAGAGGTTCGGTGACCGTGGCGGTGTCTGTGCGGGGACCTTCGGGCGCAGCCGGTCGGCCAGCGCCAGCCGCATGGCGCGCCAGACCGACACCTGGCCCAGACGTGCCGCATCCATCACCGCGGCCGGGAACCCACGGTCGATCCCATGCAAGCGCAGGTAGTCGGCCGCCGGCCAGCATTGCCGGAACTCGAAGAAGAGCTGGTCGCCGCCGCCCCCGGTGAACAGGGCGGCGGCGCCGAGCGCTGCCGCCAGTTCGGCATCCATCTGCGCCGAGCCCATGCGCCCGACGTGATTGACCGGCGCGGGCATGGGCGCGGCGTGCAGGATGGTTTCCAGGGAGAAGTGCGCGACCCGTTCGCGCTCGATGAGCTCGCGCTGCGCCAGAGCGGCGGCCAGGCGGGCATAGCGACGCTCATCGCTGTCGACGCCGGGCGAGTGGTAGTTGACGCAGCTCACGCGCGCCGGCGAGTGCCCCCGCGCCAAACAGCTGAGCAGGATCGACGAGTCCACGCCACCCGACAGGCGCAGCAGGATGCTGTCGTAGCAGCCCGCCCAGGCCTGGGCGCAGGCGCGCACCGTGTGCCGCAGGGTTTCGGTGGCTTCGGGCAGGTCTTCGATCGGCGCGAGCTGGGCCTGCTCGAAGACGTTCCATAGCAGGGTGCCGGGTCCCGCCCTGCCGCCGAGTGCCACGATCTCCCCGGGCAGGACCTGGGTGATGCCTTGCAGCGCGGTCTCGCGCCCGGCCAGCTCGCCGTGCACGAGCTGTGCGGCCAGCGCATCGGCGTTCACCTCGGGCCGCGGCAGCTCGGGCGCCAGGTGCAGCACGTCCTCGAGCCAGGAGAAGACGATCGTCACGCCCTGGCAATGCCTGAGGAAGCAGGGCAGCGTGCCGCTGGGATCGCGCAGGACCTGGAACCGGCCCGAACGGTCGGCCAGGAAGCTGATGTGGCGCCCCCAGTGGTCGCGCACGAGGGCCCGGCCGCCGCTGCCGACGATGGCGTCCGACTCGCGGGCGTCGAGCACCACGTGCCGGGGCGAGGGCTGTGTGAGGTCACAGCGGCGGAACAGTTTGCCCAGCACCACGCCTTGGCCGGCGTGCAGCGGGTACGCCTCGTTGATGCCCGCCGCGGCCCCGGTGACGAGGACGTGAAGGCGCGGACACAGGAACACGGTCTGCCAGGCCGGGCAGGCCTGCAGCTGCAGCGCCAGCCGGCGCGCCAGTGCGGCCGCCGGGGGCAGGGTGTCGTCCCAGGCCAGCGCGAGGTAGCGGAACATGCCTCAGTCCTGGTCCGCGCCGCTACACGACCAGGATCGGCTTGAATCGCCGCACGTTCTCGTGCTGGTCGTTCAGCACGAGGTCACCGGACTGCACCCACGAGTGCGCACGAAAAGGGCCCGTTTTCACGCCGATGACCCAGCTCGGGAACAGGCGCTCGCCGGCAAGGAAATTCATCAGCGCCAGCGAATCGAACAGGCACCGGTCACGCGCCGTGAAGACCAGGGGCCGCAGCTTCTCGTAGGTGGTCATGGCGCCGTGCAGGCGCTGAACGGCGTTGCCGTCGACGGCGTGGTCCGGCCGGGGGCGTCGGGCCGCCACCGCGCTGGCGATGCCGTGCATCGACCGCCAGCGCAGCCACAGGCCGGCGACGCCAGCCGCCTGAAGGAAGCGGCGCAGATCGCGCACGCCGGTGCGCGTGGCAGCCATCGCGTCGTCCACGTCGAGCGAGCGGGCCGGCTCTTCGATGTCGATGACGGGTCGGGGCTCGCAGGTGTGGTGCGTCAACAGGCGCTGCGCCCTCAGTGGCCCGATGAGCCTGGCCACGTCGGCCCCGCGGGCGGGTGCCACGCCGGCCAGGTCACCCTCGGGCCAGCCGTCGATGGCGTCGCCCAGCCGCTGGGCCGCCTCGCCGCCGACACCGATGTAGCGGCCGTGCAGCAGGTCGAGCAGGATGACTTGGCCACCGACCCGGCAGGCACGGACATGGCCGGCAAGGCAAAGCCGGGGGCTCGGTCCGTTGATGGCGCTGTGCATCGTCGTGTGCAATCCGGTGCGAGACGCAGATGTGGAGGCATCGAGGGGGGCGAACAAGCCTGCGGCCGCTCGCCCCCGGAACACGGCGCACGCGCGGTCACGAGACCGCGCTACGCCCGCATCGGAAGGCGCGCCGTCATCGACGGCGCGTCTTCACGCCGGCTTCACTGATCGCGGAAGATCAGCACCGGGTGGTCCTCGCCCACTTCCGGGGCGATCGGACCCGTGGTCACTTCCTTCACATCGCCGAGGTCGACAAGCTCCAGCTCTTGCGTGTCGTTCATGACGAACTCCTTGCAGTTGAGTTTGAAAACACCAGCGCCTGCTGCCGTGTGAGCCTCAGGCGTTGCGACGGTAGCCGGCAGGCGGTGGGCGCACCAGCACAGCAGCGTGACGGCGGTGCGTCGTTCGGTCGGGTGTGCCGGGCCGGCAAGGTCTGTGGCCCGGGCAGTCATGGCTCGACACCCCGGGTGGGGCTCGGCCAATGCGGCACAAGCCGTTCGGCCGCACCGGCGCGGCCCGGCGACCAGGGTGTATGCCCGCCGCGCCGGAGCCCGCCCGGGCTGCCACCCCCCAATGGGGGATGAGGGACTGTCGCGCTGATTCGTCATAGGGGGATGCATAGCGCCAGTCCCTTCGACGGGGGTGCGAGCGCCGCGCCGACGCTGTGGCACCTGTGCTGGCAGGCCGCCGTGGGACGCGACTTCTTCGCCCACCCCTCGCTTTACGCGCGGATCCGCGAGCGGCTGATCCAGGCGCACAGCTGCCGTGGCCGGGTGCTGGTGGACTATGTGCTGCTGCCCACCGAGATCCACGTCCTGGCACAGTTGCCGCCGGGGGAGGTTTCGAGCGACCTGGCGCGCGCCATCGGCAACGTGGTTTCGCGATGGGTCCGCCAGGCGCAGCCCGTGCGCAGCCCGGTGCTGGCGGGCCCGCACCTGGCGCACCGGATCAGCTCGATGGCCGAGTTGCGCAGCGACGTGCGCATGCTGGCCTGGCGGCCCGTACACCTGGGTCTGTGCAGCGCGCCCGGCCACCATGCGCATGGCGCCTTGCGCATCGCTCTGGGTTTGACACCGGTGCAGGGCTTCGACTCGCGCTGGCTCCTGCAGCTGTTCGGCGACACGGTCCCGCTGGCGCGTGCGGCGCTGCGCGCATGGGTGGCCCGGCGGCCGAACGAGCGGGTCTGGCGCGAGTGGGAGCTGATGCGAGGGCTGAGCCTGGTCACGGGCAGCGTCGGCCCGCAGCCCAACATGGCGCGGCCGGTGCGCAGCGCGGGCGGTGCCGCGCTGGTGGCTGCAGGCGGCAACGGCATCGATGGGGCGCTCGGCTTGCTCAAGATCTGGGTCGCCCTCAAGCTGGGCCTGCGCAGTGCGGCCGACTTGCGTGATCGGGCCGGCAGCATCAGCGCGCGCGGGCGTGCGCTGGTGGCCTGCCTGGCGGTCAGGCACGACCTGTGCTCGGCGGCTTCGGTGGCTCGCTACTACGGGCGCGCAAAGGCCACGCTGAGCGAGCAGATGACGGCGTGCAAGGCGCGCCAGGCAGATCGCCCGATCCTGGCCACGCCGGCACAGCGCATCGTCGATGAAGCCCAGGCGCTGGCATCGCGCGCGGCGCAGGGGCGCCAGGAGCACCGGCCGCGCCGCTGAGGCCCGCAGCGCACGGGGTTTCGGGACCCGGCAGGCCGGGCTCGAGCAAGCTGTGCTCTGCCGCCCTTCGGGCGGAAGCCTTGCGGCTCGGGCAGTTCAGTCGCCGGTTCAACCGCTGGAAGCGGGAGTCCACGGCAGCGATGCTCATCCCCGTGCGCAGCGAGATCTCCTTCGTGCCCAGGCCCTCGCGTTCGAGGGCAAGCAACAGCAGGTCCCGGGGCTCCAGGCGGGCGGCCTCCTGCAGGCTCGCCCCCAGGTGGAGGCTGATCCAGTCGTGCAGTTCCGCGGCCAGAGCGCGTGCAAGCAGTCGCACGATGTGCTGGTCCTCGCCCTCGAAGCTGTCGTCCAGACCCCAGCCGAGGCAGAGCAGCTCGACGCGCCCGAGCTCGGACCCCGCGATCGTCGGCACGATGAGGTAGGAGGCGAAGCCATGGGCCCGGGCGAGGTCGATGACGGCAGCGTCGGACGCGCTGAGGATCTGCACCTGCTGGCCTGTTGCGGGCGTGGTGTGCGTGCGTGCGAAGCGCAACCAGGGGTGGCTGTGCACCGGCCCGAGGTCGAAGATCTGCTGCGCGAAGCCGGGGTCGCACGCGAAGAGGCTGATGCTCGACAGTTCGGCCCCCTGCTCGGGGATCGCGATGGTGTACAGGCTGGCGGTCGCGCCGATCAACAGGGTCGACTGGAACAGCCTCTCCAGGCACTCGGCCGCGTCTCCGGCCGACCGGATGGTGTCAATGGCCGCCAGAGCAGCCATCACCCGGTCCTGACTCAATAAGGATTCGGGGCAGGGCGCCTGCGCTCTGATGTCGATCGAAGGCATGGTCGAACTCCTTCGTCACTTGCAGGAACATGAGGGGATCCGAGAATCTCAGCGGATCACGCGCCGCGCAGGCGTCGAACTGCTCGCGCGTGCGGAACAGCGACCAGCCGTCGGTGTGGGCGTTGCCGCTGCCGCTGCGCATGCGGCCGGTGACCAGGCCAGTGCCGACGCTGGCGATGCACACGCGCCAGTGGTCGTCGCGGGCGCGGATCTCCGTCCGGGTGTGGGGCGTCAGCAGAAACGGTGCCTGGGGAAGACGTGCGGGCATGGCTGGCTCCAGACTGCCCGTGTCGCGGACACGGGAGGATTGCCTTGGTGAGTCCTGATGCCTGAGGCTTGGGAGGCCGCAACTCCGACCCGGGGGCCGCGAGGCGCAGCGACGCCTTCTGTGTGCGCATGGTCGTGCTTCTGGTGCATTGGCTTCAACGGCGAACTGCGCATGACCGCACAAGCGTTCGGTGCTGCAATCGTCGCCAGGGTGCCCGGCGCTTGGCGGCGCCAGGTCGCGCGAAGGCCCGCGCCGCCGCGAGGCCGGGCACCGCCTGCGGTTGCCTCGGGAACGCTGTCGACGGCGCGTTGGAAGAGGTCCCGGGATGTCGGCACTGCGGGATACACGGCTGCTTTCGTTCGGTGGCCGGTACCTGACAGGTTCGATCAACGCGGCTTCCATGGGTGGGCAAGGGCCCGCGTCGGCCAGGGCGGTCCAGCCTGCATCCGGCGCTCGCCCTCGCTGCGAACCGTAGCGCCGCGCGCGCCGGCGCTGTCGGTGCCGCACGGCGACCGGCGAATGCGGGGCAGCAGCTGTTGCGTGCGGCCTCGGATCGCTGGCTTGCGCCTGTCCCGCGATGCGTCCGTCGTCGCTGACGCCATGGAACTGTCGGCGTAGGGCGGTGCCGCTGCAACCGCGACGGCGCCACACTGCAGTCGCCTCCGGGCGTCGGCGCGAGCACCCGAGGTGTGGCCGTCACGGCCGACGCTGCGCGTTCACCTGCAGGCCAGGACTTTCGGCCTCAGCGCCTTGACGGTCGCATTGCCGCGCGGCAGTCCGGCGGACCGAGTGGGGGCCGCCGTTGGCTCTGGCGTCGATATGGCGGCAAAGGGGAGGCCGGCGGCATCGCGTCGGGTCGCTCCCGGCCACCGTGATCCGCCTGAGCCGGAAGGCCTCGGCCGCCGCCGGGGCGCAGGCACCGTGGGTCTGTTCCGCCAGCAATTGGTCAAACGATGCCGACGGTTTATAATCGTTTCACAAATCGTTTCCAAAGACCATGCGATGGTCGCTCATTTGCCTGGTATGAATGCTTATGGGCGGACTCATAGGATCGTTTCATCATGGCGACTGATATTCTGACCGCGCTGCGCCTTCGCGGCCCCACGCAGGCGGGCGAGCTTCTGAAGGCGCTCGGGGTCAGTCGTCCCACCCTGATGCGCCTGGTGCGAAGCGCGGGCGACCATGTCGTCGTTCGCGGCAGCGCCCGGCGCACCACCTATGCCGCCCGCCGCGCATTGCGCGGTTCGCACGCGCCGCTGCCGTTGTATCGGGTCGATGGGCAGGGGGATGTGACGCAGGTGGCGCAGCTCGACCTGACCCATCCGGAAGGCTGCGCCATGGAGTTCCTCGCGGACTTTGGTTGGCCGCTGGATGACGCGATGCAGGCGGGTTGGTTCGACGGCCTGCCGTACCCGCTGCACGACATGCGCCCGCAGGGCTTCCTGGGACGCCGCTTTGCGCGGCATCACGCCGAGATGCTGCAGGTGCCGCAGGACCCGGCTTCATGGTCCGACGACCACGCCCTGCATGCGATGTCGCTGCTGGGCTCGGACCTGCCCGGGGAATTCATCGTGGGCGAGTCGGCATGCCGTCGCTGGCTCGACCGCATCCAGGACGCGCGACTGGACCAAGGCGAGTCGGCCATCGCGGATGCGGAGTTGGCCCAGGCCTATGCCGCACGGGCCGAGGCGGCGATGGGGCAGGGCGTGGTGGGCTCGTCGGCAGGTGGCGAGTTCCCCAAGTTCACCGCAATGCGCGCGTTCGCCGACGAGCAGGTTCAGCAAGTACTGGTGAAGTTCAGCGGCTCCGACGATTCACCGGGCACCCGGCGCTGGGCCGATCTGCTGGTGTGCGAGCACCTTGCGGGTCAGGTGCTGCCGAAGCAACTCGGCATCGCTGCGGCTCGGTCGCGTATCCATCGTTTCGGGGGACGCACCTACCTTGAGGTCGACCGCTTCGACCGCCATGGGCCGCTGGGGCGCTCCGGCGTGGTTTCGTGGGGCGCGCTGAATGGCGCGCTGTTCGGCCCGGCAGGCGTGCCTTGGACCGA
>JAUYAJ010000122.1 GCA_030693565.1 Rubrivivax sp. | reverse complement strand
AACACGTCCAACCACTGCATGCCTGCCACACCTTGTTCTTGATCTGGAACGATCGCACTGCGCGAAACCTGTGTCGGTGATTGTCGCCGCAGTCTGGTCGGTCAGGGCGTTGCGGGCTTGACCCAGGGTCGGTGCCCGCGGTGGCGGCGGGCCCGACGTGCCCGGCCAAGGCGCCGGGCCGCGCCTGAATCGTCGCTCAGGCGCCTTGCGCCTGCGCCGCCAGCACCTCGGCGCGCACCGCCTCGGTCAGCTCGGCTTTCAGTTCGACGAAAGCCGGCGTCGTCTTCACCGAGTAGTGGCGCGGGTGCGCCAGCGGCACGATGCGGTCGAGCTTGATGCGGCCCGGGCGCGCACTCATCACGACGACGCGACCGCCCATGAACACCGCTTCGTCGATGTCGTGGGTGACGAAGAGCACGGTCTTGCGCTGCTCTTCCCAGATGCCCAGCAGCAGCTCCTGCATCAGCTCGCGCGTCTGGTGGTCGAGCGCGCCGAAAGGCTCGTCCATCAGCAGCATGCGCGGGTCGTTGGCGAGCGCACGCGCCTGCGCGGTGCGCTGCTGCATGCCGCCCGAGAGCTGCTTCGGGAAGTGGTTCTCGAAGCCTTTCAGCCCGACCTTGGCGATGAAGCCGCGCGCGATGTGAACCCGCTCGTCGCGCGCGATGCCGCGCTCGCGCAGCCCGAAGCAGACGTTGTCCAGCACCGTCAGCCAGGGGAACAGCGTGTAGCTCTGGAACACCATGCCGCGGTCGGCGCCCGGGCCTTCGACGCGGCGGCCGTCGAGCAACACCTCGCCGGTGGTCGGCTGCTCGAGCCCGGCGACGATGCGCAGCAGCGTGCTCTTGCCGCAGCCACTGGGCCCGAGGATGGTGATGAAGTCGTTCTCTTCGACCGCCAGATCGGTGGCCTGCAAGGCCAGGGTCTGGCCCTGGCTGGACTGGAAGCGTTTGGAGACGCCACGTACCGAGAGAATGCCCGCCATCACCGCCCCAGCTGCGCCCACGGAAACAGGCGCTGGTTGCCGAACTTGAACAAGAGGTCGCTGACCAGACCGATGACACCGATGACGATGATGCCGAAGATGATCTGGTCGGTGGCCAGCAGCGCCTGGCTGTCGGTGATCATGTGGCCGATGCCGCTGGACGCGCCGATCAGCTCGGCCACGATGACGTAAGTCCAGGCCCAGCCCAGCACCATGCGCAGCGTCTCGGCGATCTCGGGCGCCGCGCCCGGCAGCAGCACGCGGCGGATCAGCCCGCGGTCGCTCACGCCCAGCGTGTAGGCGGCCTCGACGAGGTCGCGCCGGGTGTTGCCGACGATCACCGCAATCATCAGCACGAGCTGGAAGAAACTGCCGATGAAGATGACAGCGAGCTTTTGCGCCTCGCCGATGCCGGCCCACAGGATCAGCAGCGGGATGAAGGCGCTGGCCGGCAGGTAGCGGGCGAAGCTGACGAAGGGCTCGAAGAAAGCCTCGATGGGCTTGTAGGCACCCATCAGAATGCCCAGCGGCAGCGCCAGCGCAGCGGCGATGGCAAAGCCGCCGAAGACCCGCCACACCGTCATCCCGATGTCCTTGCCGAAGCCCATCTCGGTCAGCAGCGTCCAGCCCGAGCGCAGCATCTGCAGCGGGTCGGCCAGGAACAGCTTGTTGACGAAGCCGCCGAAGGTGGCGATCGACCAGACCGCCACGAAGAGCACGAAGAAGGACACGCCGAGCGCGACACGCGCGCCCGGCGCCACCGGAGTCAGGGGCTTCATCGCCGCCCCCGGCCCGGTGCAGGAACGCCGGCCTTCACTTGATGAACTGGGTGTCGGCCAGCTTGCTCAGGTCGGGCACGGCCTTGATGATGCCGGCCTCGAGCAGCAGCGCCGCCGCTTCGCGGCTGAAGGCCGCGTGCTCACCGGCGAAGAACTTCTGGTTCGCCGCGCGGTCCTGCCAGCGCAGGAACTTCTGGCTGGCTTCGAACTTGTCGGCCGGCTGCTTGACGTCGGCGCCCATGATCTCGAAGCTCTTCTTGGGCTCGGCGGCGATCATCGCCACGGCGTCGAAATAGCCGTCGGCCAGTGCCTTCGCAGCTTTCGGGTTCTCGGCCAGGAACTTGGGCGTGCAGCCGAAGGTGTCCATGATCATCGGGTAGTCGAGCGTCGTGGCCAGGATGCGGCCGGCCTCGGGCCGCTCGCGCACCGCGCTCAGGAAGGGCTCGTAAGTCATCGCGGCGTCGATGCCCGAGGTGCCGGCGATCATCGCGTTGGCGGCCGCCTGCGGCTCCAGGTTGACAACGGTGACGTCCTTCATCGTCAAGCCGTTCTTCTTCAGCATCCAGGCCAGCGTGAAGTAGGGCGCGGTGCCGGGCGCGCTGGCGGCCACGGTCTTGCCTTTGAGGTCGGTGATCTTGGTGATGCCGGGCTTGACCACCATGCCGTCGGCGCCGAAGCTCTTGTCGAGCTGGAAGATCTGCGTCGTTGCCACGCCGTTGGCGTTCCAGACGATCCAGGTCTCTACCGTGGTGGCGGCGCACTGGATGTCGCCCGAGGCGATCGCCAGGTGGCGGTCTTTCTGCGGGATCTTCTTGATCGTCACGTCCAGGCCATGCTTCTTGAACAGCCCGGCCTCCTTGGCCAGCGTGAGCGGCGCAAAGCCGGTCCAGCCGGACATGCCGACGGCAACTTTGGTGTCTTGCGCGGCGGCGCCCAGCGACAAGGTGGCCAGCGCGGCCAGGGTGACAAGCGTCTTCTTCATGGGGGCTCTCCTGGGGGGGTGATCGGTCTTGTGGGGGAAATACGAGAAGTCTCGCAGATTCAGGCCGGGTAGCGAGTGCAGGGTGCGCGCACCGCCCAGCGCAGCTTGGCCGAACTCGAGCGCGGGTTGGCGCGCTGCTCGTCGAAGCTCGGCCGCGTGAATTCGGCGGCCACGCGCGCGTAGACACCGCTGCGCTCGCCGGTCTGAAAAGCCTTCTTGACACGCCGGTCCTCGCCCGAATGAAAGCTCAGGATCGCGACGCGGCCGCCGGGTTGCAGGCAGGCGGGCAGGTCTTGCAGAAAACGCTCCAAGGCGCCGAATTCGTCGTTGACGGCAATGCGCAGCGCCTGGAAGGTGCGCTGCAGCGCCTTGCGCACTTCGAGCTTGGCTTCGTCGGCCGGCATCCGGCGCGGCAGCAAGGCCATCACACAGTCGCTGACCTTCTCGGCCAGCTCGGTGGTGGTCTGCAGGTACTGGCCTTGCAGCGCCGCGGCCAGCGCCGCGGCGTGCGGTTCGTCGGCGTTGTCGATCAGCAGCTCGCGCAGCATGGGGCGCGTGACAGACAGCAAGAGCTCGCTGGCGCTGGCGCCGCTGCCGGGGTCCAGCCGCAGATCCAGCGGGCCGTCGATCTTGAAGCTGAAGCCGCGCTGCGGGTTGTCGATCTGCATCGACGACACCCCCAGGTCGGCGAGCACGAAGTCGAAGCCGCCGCCGGCCTCGGGCAGCAACTCCTTGATGCGCGAGAAGTTCATGCGCCGCACGCTCAGCACGGATTCGTCGAAACCCAGCGCGCGCAGGCGCGCCTCGGTGCGCGGCAACTCCTGCGGGTCGACGTCGAGCGCGAACAGCCGGCCGCCAGGCCTGAGCAGCGGCAGCAATTCGGCGCTGTGCCCGCCAAAGCCCAGCGTCGCGTCCAGACCGACCTCGCCGGGCTTGATCGTTAGGATGGCCAGGATCTCGGCAACGCAGATCGGCCGGTGCATGCCGGCCGGCGTCTGGCCACGCTGCATGACCTTGGCCACCTCGGCGGCATGGCGCGCCGGGTCCAGTTCCTTGTACTTCTCTTCGAAGCGCTGCGGGTGGGTGCCGGCGTAGCGCACGCGGCGCTTGTGGGGGGGCGGTGCTTCGTCCATGGGCGCAATTGTCCACCCCGGGCCTCGGCGCGAGCGCCCGCCGCCAAGCCCTAAGGCAAGATCGAGTCTTTCAGCCGCAGTCCTTCAACCCCCAGCGCTGGCGGAGCGAAGTGCCCATTCGCCCGCCGTCGCGCTGCCTGCACAACCACCCTCATGCCCTCGTTACCCGACCCGCATGCACTGGCCGTGATGCTGCTCACCGTGGTGGCACTGGTGCTGTTCGCCCAGGACAGGATGCGCATCGAGACATCGGCGCTGTTCGTCTTCAGCGTGCTGGTTCTCGGGCTCCAGGTCTTCCCCTACCAGGGCGACCATGGCAGCGTCGCGGTGCGCGAGCTCTATTCGGGCTTTGGGCATGAGGCGTTGATTGCCGTTTGCGCGCTGATGATCCTGGGCAAGGGGCTGGAGACCACCGGCGCACTGCAGCCGGCGGCGCGGCTGCTGGCGCGGCTGTGGCGCCTGTCCCCGACGCTGTCGCTGCTGGCGACGATGCTGGTGGCGGCGGTGCTGAGCGCCTTCGTCAACAACACGCCCATCGTGGTGATGCTGCTGCCGCTGCTGGTGGGCGTGACGCTCAGCGCCAAACAGTCGCCGGCCGGCGTGCTGATGCCTTTCGGGCTGGCCACGGTGATCGGCGGCACGGTCACGACCATCGGCACGTCGACCAACCTGCTCGTGGTGTCGGTGGCGCGCGACATGGGTGTGCGGCCGCTGGGCATGTTCGACTTTGCGCTGCCCATCGTGCTGGTGGGTGGTGTCGGCATCATCTACCTGTGGCTGATCGCGCCGCGCCTGCTGCCGCAGCGCAATTCGCCGATGAGCGACCAGTCGGCGCGGCTGTTCAGCGCGGTGTTCGACGTCGCCGAGGACAGCAAGATCGCCGGCATGACCCTGGCGCAGGTGCGCAAGACGACATCCAGCGAACTGCGCCTGCTCGACATTCATCGCGGCAATGTGCAGCTGGTGCGGCTGCCGTCGCTGCTGATCAAGGCCAACGACCGGTTGCACGTGCTCGACACGCCGGCGCGCCTGAAGGCCTTGGAAACCGAACTGGGCGTGTCGCTGCACGGCCGTGATGACGACGAGCCGGACGAGAACAAGACCAAGCCGAACGGCAAGACTGCAGCCGACGCTGCGCCAGCGCCCGCCGGCGATGACAAGGACAAGCAGCGCCTGGTCGAGATCGTCGTCACCGAGGACTCGAATCTGCACGGCTCGTCGATCCGCCGCGAACGTTTCGCCGACGAGTTCGCGCTCATCGTGCTGGCCATCCATCGCCGAACGCGACACCCTGAGAAGCGCCGTGATGCGCTGGCCGATGTCGAGCTGACCGCGGGCGACGTGCTGCTGGCCCAGGGTTCGGCGGGCGCGATCGAGAAGCTGAAGTCGTCCCGGCGCGGCCTGCTGGTGCTCGATTCGGTGGTCGACCTGCCCGACCGCAGCAAGATGCCACTGGCGCTGGCCATCATGGCCGCCGTGGTCATCGCCGCGGCCACCGGCGTGTTGCCGATCGCGGTGGCGGCGCTGATCGGTGTCGGTGCGATGCTGGCCACCCGCTGCATGAGCTGGAGCGAAGCCATGCAGGGGCTGAGTGTGCCGGTGGTGATGATCATCGTCACCAGCCTGGCGCTGGGCACGGCGCTGATCGCCACCGGAGGCGCGCAATACGTGGCGCAGATCTTCGTGGCGATGGCCGGCGACCTGAGCCCGACCATGCTGCTGGCGGCCTTGATGCTGCTGATGGCGGTGTTGACCAACGTGCTGTCGAACAACGCCGCCGGCATCATCGGCACACCGATCGCGATCAGCATCGCCACCCAGCTCGGGCTCGACCCCGTGCCCTTCGTGGTGGCGATCATCGCCGGCGTCAACCTGAGCTTTGCCACACCGATGGCCTACCAGACCAACCTGCTGGTGATGCATGCAGGCGGCTATCGCTTCATGGACTTCGTCAAGGTCGGCCTGCCGCTGACGCTGCTGATGCTGGCCGGCTACACGGTGGTGATCCCGCGCTTCTTCCCGTTCTGATCGCCGCCCGGGCCGGGCTGCGTCATGGCGCCTGGCCTTGCGGCGTCTTGCGGACTCAGAGGCTGTGAAGATATGAATCGCGCCCGCGCCGGGGCGGCCAAGGGCACTGGGCAAGGCGCGACGAGCGGCCCGCACTGACGTGCGGGCAAGCGGCGCAACGCCGCCCAGTGCCCTTGGCCACCCCGGCCCTCCG
>JAUYAJ010000472.1 GCA_030693565.1 Rubrivivax sp. | reverse complement strand
TGTAGTGTTTCGTTCTGTTTGGAACTTAAGCGCGCATTAGCCCGAATTACCTTCTGCAGGATGTCGCGCGCGCTCTTGGTCCAGATGAATGGCTTGGGTTCGGTGTTGTGATGAGCGACGTATTCATTGATCGCTGCTTCCAGTTCAGGCACGCTGGTGAACACGCCTCGGCGCAGCCGTTCGGTGGTGATGTCGCGGAAGAAGCGCTCCACCATGTTCAGCCACGACGCCGAGGTCGGTGTGAAGTGCATGTTGAAGCGCGGATGTTTGGCCAGCCACGCCTGCACGACCGGATGCTTGTGGGTGGCGTAGTTGTCAGCGATCAGATGCAGCGTCTTGTCCTTGGGCGTTTCGCGGTCGATCTTGCGCAGGAACTTCAACCATTCGGCGTGGGTGTGTCGCTGCTGGCACTGGCCGATGACTTGACCGTCCAGCACATTGAGCGCCGCGAACAGCGTGGTCGTGCCGTGGCGCTTGTAGTCATGCGTCATCGTCTGTGCGCGCCCCTTCTTCAGCGGCAGTCCAGGCTGCGTCCGATCCAGCGCTTGCACCTGGCTCTTTTCGTCGCAGCACAGCACCAGTGCGTGCTCGGGCGGGGACATGTACAGGCCCACGATGTCCTCGAGCTTTTCGATGAACTTCGGGTCGCGCGAGATCTTGAAGCCGCGCACCAGATGCGGCTTCAGGCCATTGGCCTGCCAGTGGCGCATCACTGTGCTGGGGCTGACCTCCAGCACTGCGGCCATCTTGCGCGTGCTCCAATGCGTGGCCGCCTCGGGCGTGCTCTGCGTGGTCAGTTCCACCAGCTTGGCCACGTCCACCTTCACCGGCGGCGCGCCGCGCGGCAGGTCCCGTTCAATGCCTTGAAGACCGCATTCCAGGTAGCGTTCGCGCCACCGCGCAACCTGAACGCGCCCGACTCCCAGTTGCTCGGCGATGTCCTTGTTCTGAAGGCCCTTTCCAGCCAGCAGCACAATCTGCGCGCGCTGCGCCAGCCTGACGCTGGTGCGCTTGGAGCGCGCCAGTCTCGTCAACTCGCTCTCCTGCTCAACTGTCAGCTCAATCGCCGGGGCAACTCGCAATTGCTCGCTCCAATGCAAACCGAAGTAGAGCATTGGAAACGGGTAACGTAATTAAGTTCCTTCAAGATTCAAACACTACACTAGCGGGTGGGGGCGCTGGTCACCACGGTGACCCGGGTGGTGTCGAGTAGCCTGACGAAGTCATTTCGCATGGCTCGTGCGGCCATCGGGCTGAGCGGGACGTGGCGGCGTACCGCTGCGATGAGTTGCCCGATGTCGATGTGAATCGTCATCACCGGGCGGGCAGTTGCTTGCGTGGGCTCGACGGGTCTGCGGGCGGTCGTCATCGGTCGAAGTCTAGAAGCGTCACTCGATGTTGTCTAAGGTGGCGAAACAGCGATCAAGGTTGAGAAATACGCCGTCGGTCTGCACTGTGGGTTTGGCGCTGCTGCTGATGCCAGGTCTCGGTGGGCCTGGGCGAGTCCCCGCTGCGCGGGGCCGGGCTGTTGCGCTGCGCGTCGAGCCGTTGTCAAAGGCCCCGCGTCTCGCCCCTGACGGGCTGCCATCCCTCACGCAACACGGTCAGGCCGGCGGTGCCGGCTGAAGCACGAGGCGGCCCTTTCCCGTGCCCGGGGATCGCGGGCCCTTATTCCCTCACGCTGCGCATGAGCGAGGCCCGCTTGGCGAACTGACCGGCTGGCAGGTCGCTGCGCTGCGCTTCGCTCGGTGCGGCGCCGGCCAGATCGCCACCCCGGTCACCCGCCAATCCCGGAGCCGGGCCGCTGAAAGCCGGGTGCAATGAAGTGCCCGCAGCGGCGTGCCGCTGCAAGCCAGCGATCACCGGCTCGACCGCCGCGCCAGTCGCTTTGCTTTGTGTCACGTCGGCCGCAGAGGCGCCGTTGCTCGTGATCGTCCGGTCGGCTTCGCTGCAACCGCTGCGCCAGACAAGCTGGCACATCGGCCGCGACGCTGCGCCGCCCGTGGGAGGTGGCAGCCCGTGCGCCAGTCGTCCCACCGCGCTCCCCCCACGGCGCCCCCGTCAACTTGTGAGGGGGACTTGTGGGGGGATCTTCAAGCGGTGGGCCGGGAAACTGGCTCACTGCTTCTGCTGCTGATGACACCACCCATCC
>JAUYAJ010000119.1 GCA_030693565.1 Rubrivivax sp. | reverse complement strand
CATCTGCGAGCAAAGCCGTGCCGACCTGGCCGCCAGCACGCAGGCAGCCATCGTCGACGTGCTGGTCGCCAAGGCGATGCGGGCGCTGCAGGACAGCGGTGAGCGCCGGCTGGTGGTGGCCGGCGGCGTTGGCGCCAACCGGCGGCTGCGCGAGCAACTCGACGCGCGTGCGCAGCGCCTGGGCGCCAAGGTGCATTACCCACCGCTCGCGCTGTGCACCGACAACGGCGCCATGATCGCGCTGGCGGCGGCGATGCGGCTCGACCGCGGGCTGGCGGCGACGCGCACCGACGGCGGCTTCGGCGTGCAGCCGCGCTGGCCGCTGGCCGAGGCACTCTGAGCCCGCCACCTACAATTCGCGCCGATCCGACGGCCTCGCGCGGCTTCCAACCCGCGCTCGGCAGCTTGTCCCCCTCCTCCTACCGATCCGCCGATGTCATTCACCGTACTCGGGCGCCTTGCGCTGCTGTCGCTCATGCTGAGCCTGTCCGTGGCTCAGGCCCAGCCGGCCCCGGCCCAGGCCCAGCCCATCCGCCTGGCCTTGATCGAGGGCTTGTCAGGCCCGTTCGGCAATGCCGGCGACGCCGTCTGGCGCAACCTGCTGTGGGCGGTCGAGCGCGTCAACCAGCGTGGCGGCGTCAAGCTGCCTGAGGGCGCGCGGCCGCTGGCCTTGCAGCGCTTTGACAGCAAGGGCAACACTGAAGAGGCCTTGTCGATGCTGCGCTCGACCATCGACCAGCGCATCGGCTTCGTCTTCCAGGGCAACAGCTCGGCGACTGCGGCGGCGCTGATCGACGCGCTGGAAAAGCACAACCAGCGCGAACCGTCGCGGCGCGCGCTGTTCCTCAACTACTCGGCGGTCGACCCGTCGCTGACCAACGAGCGCTGCAGCTTCTGGCACTTCCGCTTCGACGCCCATGCCGACATGCGGCTGGCCGCGCTGACCGATGTGCTGCGCGACGACGCGGCGGTCAAGCGTGTCTACCTGATCGGCCAGGACTACAGCTTCGGCCAGCATGTCGGGCGCAAGGCGCGCGAACTCATCAGCGCCAAGCGGCCTGACATCCAGATCGTCGGCGACGAGTTGCACCCGCTCGGCCGCGTCAAGGACTTCATGCCTTACGCCGCCAAGATCAAGGCCAGCGGCGCCCAGGCGGTGGTCACCGGCAACTGGGGCAACGACCTCACGCTGATGGTGCGCGCGCTCAAGGAAGTCGGCTCCGACGCCCGGCTGTACACCTTCTACGGCAACGGCCTGGGCGTGCCGGCGGCGATCGGCGAGGCCGGCATCGGCGCCGTGATGGCGGTCGCCGAATGGCACCCGAACCTGGGCGGCGCGGCGTCGGACGCTTTCTACGCCGCCTTCCGCCAGCGCTTCCCCGACCCCAAGGACGACTATGTGCACGCGCGCATGCACGTGATGGTG
This sequence comes from Rubrivivax sp., assembly GCA_030693565.1. Taxonomy (GTDB): domain Bacteria; phylum Pseudomonadota; class Gammaproteobacteria; order Burkholderiales; family Burkholderiaceae_C; genus Rubrivivax. Next base: position 3,170 of record JAUYAJ010000119.1, on the reverse strand, counting down.
GAGATGCTGGTCGCCGCCATCGAGCGCGCGCGCTCGACCGAAGCGCAGCCAGTGGCCTTGGCGCTGGAAGGCGCACGTTTCGACCCGGCGACGCTGGGCGGTCTGCACGAAGCGACGATGCGCGCTGCCGACCACCAGCTGATCCAGCCGCTGGTGGTCAGCGTGATGCAGCGCGTCGGCAGCCCGGGTGTCAGCCAGGATGTCGAAGGCTCGGGATTCGGTTTTCGCACCGTGCGCCGCGTCGACAGCGCGGCGGTGACGATGCCGCACCAGTGCCGCATGCAGCGGCCGGACTGAGAGGCTGTGAAGACATGAATCACGCCCGCGTAGACCCCCAGAGAGGGCACCATCAAGGCGCAACGCGCAGACGGGTCTGTAGACCCGGCGAGCATTTGCAACGCCGAGGGGGCCCTTTCTGGGGGTCCACCAGAAGGGCCGGTATGGCCAAGGCCCCTTGGCCACACCGGCGCGGGCGCGATTCATGTCTTCACAGCCTCTGAGCATGCAGCCGCTGGTCCGCGCCGCCATCGACGCCTTGCCGGGCTCGCGCATCCGCGAGGTCGCCAACGCCGGCATCGGGCGCAGCGACGTGCTCGCCTTCTGGTTCGGCGAAAGCGACGAAGTCACGCCCGAGCCGGTGCGCGCCGCCGCCGCGCAATCCCTCGCCGCTGGCGAGACCTTTTATTCGCACAACCTCGGTCTGGCCGAACTGCGCCAGGCCATCGCCGCCTATGGCAGCGGGCTGCACGGCGGGCTCGATGTCGAGCGCGTCGCCGTCACCTCGTCGGGGGTGTCGGCGCTGATGGTGGCGATGCAGATGCTGGTCGGCGCCGGCGACGAAGTGGTGGCCGTGGTGCCGGTCTGGCCCAACCTGACGGCGCAGCCGGCGATCCTGGGTGCCAGCGTGGCGCGGGTGCCGCTGCGCCCGCAAGGCGGCGTCTGGGGCCTGGACCTGGACGAGTTGCTGGCCCGGGTGACGCCGCGCACCCGCGTGCTGCTGGTCAACGCACCGAACAACCCGACCGGCTGGACGCTGACGCGCGCCGAGCAGCAAGCCATCCTGGACCACTGCCGGCGCACCGGCACCTGGATCCTGGCCGACGAGGTCTACGAGCGGCTCTGGTTTGGCGCCGACGACGGCCGCGGCTGCGCGCCGAGTTTTCTGGATGTCGCCAGCGACGACGACCGCCTGGTCGTCGTTCACAGCTTTTCCAAGAGCTTTCTGATGACCGGCTGGCGGCTGGGCTGGCTGGTGCTGCCGCGCGGCCAGCTCGACGCCGTTGGCAAGCTGCTCGAGTTCAACAGCTCGTGCGCGCCGGTGTTCGTGCAGCGCGGCGGCCTGGCCGCACTGGCTGGCGCGGCGCAGTCGGTGCCGGCGATGGTGGCCAGCCTGCGCGCCTGCCGCGACCGCTTGCTGACCGGCTTGCAGGCGCTGCCGGGCGTGACCGCGGCGCTACCGGACGCTGGTCTGTACGCCTTCTTCCGCGTCGACGGCCAGGACGACTCGCTGGCGCTGGCCAAGACCTTGGTGCGCGAGCATGGCCTGGGGCTGGCGCCGGGCGTGGCCTTTGGCCCTGAAGGCGAGGGCTGGCTGCGCTGGTGTTTCGCGTCGCGCGACCCGGCGCGGCTGGATGCCGGGCTGCAGCGGCTGGCGGCGGCGCTGCGGCTATAATCTTTGGTTCCTCGCCAGATTCTGGCGCGGAGAGCACGGCACCGGTCGGTTTCACTGGTGTCCGCAAGTCCAACCGGAAACCGTCCCTGAGGCCCATGGTGGGCATTTCATGGCGGCTTCCAGCAACTCAGGAATCCCATGACACTCACCACCGCCATGACGGCCGACGTCGTGAAGGCCAACGCGCGCAGCGCGTCCGACACCGGCTCCCCCGAAGTGCAGGTCGCCCTGCTGACCGCGCGCATCAACGAGCTGACGCCGCACTTCAAGCTGCACAAGCATGACCACCACGGCCGTCGCGGCCTGCTCAAGATGGTCAACCAGCGCAAGCGCCTGTTGTCCTACCTGAAGGGCAAGGACGGCGAGCGCTACACCTCGCTGATCGCTAAGCTCGGCCTGCGCAAGTAATCTTCGAACGGCCGGCGCCTGGCGCCGGCCTTCGACCTTTGAGGAGAGGGCACCGAGACAGCGCTGCTGTGTCATTCCAACGAAGCCCGCCGGGCGGCGCTGGAATGGCATAACGCTGCAAGGATCCCGACCCTGGTTCATGGCACCACCGCAAGCGTGCCGCAGACAACCCGGAGACACCGCATGAGCATCTTCAACAAGATCACCAAGACCTTCCAGTGGGGCCAGCACACCGTCACCCTCGAGACCGGCGAGATCGCGCGCCAGGCCGGCGGCGCCGTGCTGGTGACCATCGACGACACCGTCGTGCTGGCCACCGTGGTGGCGGCCAAGAACGCCAAGGCGGGCCAGGATTTCTTCCCGCTGACCGTCGACTACACCGAGAAGACCTACGCCGCCGGCAAGATCCCCGGCAGCTTCTTCAAGCGCGAAGGCCGCCCGAGCGAACTCGAGACGCTGACCTGCCGCCTGATCGACCGTCCCATCCGCCCGCTGTTCCCGGAAGGCTTCTACAACGAAGTCCAGGTCATCGTGCATGTGCTCAGCCTGAATCCGGAAGTACAGGCCGACATTGCCGCGCTGATTGCCACCAGCGCCGCCCTGTCGATCAGCGGCATTCCGTTCAATGGCCCGATCGGCGCCGCGCGCGTCGGTTATGTCAATGGCCAATACGTGCTCAACCCGGGCCAGACCCAGCTCAAGGACAGCCAGCTCGACCTGGTCGTGGCCGGCACCGAGGCGGCCGTCCTGATGGTCGAGTCGGAAGCCGACCAGCTGTCGGAAGAAATCATGCTCGGCGCCGTCGTGTTCGGCCATGAGCAGGGCAATATCGCGATCGCCGCGATCAACGAACTCGTGCGCGACGCCGGCAAGCCGGTGTGGGACTGGCAACCTCCGGCGCGTGACGAAGACCTGATCGCCAAGGTGCAGGCCCATGGCGGCGAGAAACTCGCCGCCGCCTACCAGATCCGCAACAAGCAGGAGCGTACCCAGGCCTGCCGCGATGCCTACGCCGCCGTCATGGCCGGACTGAAGGCCGATGGGGTGGTGTTCGACAGTGTCAAGGTCGAAAGCCTGCTGTTCGACATCG
>JAUYAJ010000109.1 GCA_030693565.1 Rubrivivax sp. | reverse complement strand
GGGCCGCCAGCTGGCGGCCTTTGCGGCTGCCGTAATTCGTGAACCCGGTCAGGCCGCGGGGGTCTACGCCTTTGAGGAGCACGATGCGGGTCGACGGCCGGCCGTCGGCGCCGACGGTGGCCAGCGTCATCGCATTGGGCTCGGGCAGTTGGGCGCTCAAGGCCTGCTGCAGCCAGCGGTCGAATTGCGCCAGCGGGTCGGCGGCGGAATCGGTCTCGTCAAGCGCGTCGCGCTCGTAGCTCTTGCGCAGGTCGGCGATGTCCATCGGGTGAGTATAGAAAAGCGCCGGTGATCACGCTGCGGCCAGCGAAGTTAGGGGCCGGTTCATCCCTTAGGTGGAAGGCCGTAAGTGATGGCCCCACTAGCAGCGCGGGGGTGTCGTCGCCATTCTGTGCAGCAGGCCCGCGCCGCGGCGCCGACTGCTTTGCGTTCGCGTTTTCATTGCCATGAGGTTTCGTCCCACCATCGTCGTGCTGGCTGCCGGTCAAGGCAGCCGCTTTCGCGGCACGCCGCACAAGCTGGTGCAAGCGCTGGGTGGCAGCAGCGTGCTTGGCACCACGGTTCAGCATGCCATTGCCAGCCACCTGCCGGTGGTGCTGGTGACGACGGCGGCGCTGGTGCCGCTGGTTTCAGGTCAACTGGCCACGCGCGACATCGTCGTGCTCAGCGACGCCGAGTCGCAGCGCGGCGTCGGCTATTCCATCGCCGCCGGCGTCGCCGAGCGCGCCGGCGCGCAGGGCTGGCTGGTGCTGCCGGGCGACATGCCGCGCGTCCAGCCGGCCACCTTGAGGGCTGTGGGCGCTTTGCTGGAGATGCATCCGGTGGCCTGCGCCCAGTACCGCGGTCGCCGCGGCCACCCGGTCGGCTTTGCGGCCGAGCTCTATTCCGAGCTGATCCAGCTCACCGGCGACGAAGGCGCACGCAGGCTGGTGGCGCGTTACCCGGCTCAGGGGCTGGAGGTCGACGACCCCGGTGTGCTGATCGGTGTCGACACCGAAGCCGACCTCGATGCCCTGCGGGCACTCGAACCCTCGGACTCGGCCGAAGGCGGCTGACTGCCGGACTACAGCAGGCCGTGCAAGGCCGCCAGCCGCATCAGGCGCTGGATCTCGCGGTCGTGCACGCCGCGTTCGTGCAAGGCGCGCGAGGTGTCGGCCAGATAGTCCAAGGTGCTGCCGTAGCGGCCACGCGCATGGCGCAGGATGTGAACCATTTGCTCGTCGGGCAGGCGGCCCAGGTAGCTGTCGCTGCGCCGGCTGAGCGTGAAACCGAGCGCCTGGACCACGCCTTGCGGCGTGCGGCAAGGCAGCCAGCGCGGGTCGTAGACGCCGGTGGGCATTTCGCGCGCCCACAGGCGTTCGAGTTCGGATTCGGCATTGGCCGGCTTGAGGCGGTAGACGACGCCGCGGCAGGCGCCGCCGGGCAGCAGCGCGAACACCAGGCCGGGCACTTGCGGCGTGCCGCGGTTGACGCGTGAGCGCATGCGCAGCGCCCGGTGCCAGCCGTGCACCAGCGCCGGGCGGTGCTCGGCGGCTTCGAACTCCGGGCGCCAGATCAGCGAGGCATAACCGAACACCCAGACTTCGCCGCGCCCGCCCCATTCGGCGCGCAGGCGGTGCCATTTGTCGGGCGCGCTGCGCCAGCCTTCGGAGGGGTCGGGAATCTGCATCTCGGGGCTCAGCATCGCACAGCCGCGCTCGGTTGGTGTCGGATCCCTGGCCAACGCGGCAAGCGCCGGCGCGGATGACAGCCGGGTTTGACGGTGTAACCGGGTTACAAGATAATCGAAACCTTGGTTACATCCGCAGTCGCATCCGCATGAAGCCCGAACTGGTCATCGTCACCGAGCGCATTCGTCAACGCAGCGCCGCCACCCGCGCGGCCTATCTGGCGCGCGTCGACCGCCTGGCGGCGCGCCCGCGCGGCAGCGACCGCCTGGGTTGCGCCAACGTCGCCCATGCCTTCGCCGCGCTGCCGGCCAATGACAAGCTGCGCATCGTTGCCGAAAAGGCGCCGCACATCGGCATCGTCAGCGCCTACAACGACATGTTGTCGGCGCACCAGCCTTATGAAGGTTATCCGGCGCTGATCCGCGACGAGGCCGGCCGCCAGGGTGCCACCGCCCAGGTCGCCGGCGGCGTGCCGGCGATGTGCGACGGCGTCACCCAGGGGCTGCCGGGCATGGAGCTGAGCCTGTTCTCGCGCGACACCATCGCGATGGGCACGGCGATCGCGCTCACCCACGATGTTTTTGACGCCGTGCTGCTGCTCGGCGTGTGCGACAAGATCGTTCCCGGGCTGCTGATCGGCGCGCTGCACTTCGGCCATCTGCCCTGCGTTTTCGTGCCTGCCGGGCCGATGTCCACCGGCTTGTCCAACGACGCCAAGTCCAAGGTGCGCGAGCAGGCTGCGCTGGGCCGGGTCGGGCGCGACGAGTTGCTGGCCGCCGAGAGCGCCGCCTACCATGGGCCGGGCACCTGCACCTTCTACGGCACTGCCAACAGCAATCAGATGCTGCTCGAGGCGATGGGCTTGCATGTGCCGGGCGCGGCTTTCGTCCACCCGCATGCTGAATTGCGCGAGGCGCTGACGCGCGAGGCCGTGCGCACCGTGCTCGGCATCGCCCGCAACCAGCCGCGTTTCCTGCCGATCGGCCGCCTGGTCGACGAGCGCAGCATCGTCAATGCGATGGTGGCCTTGCTGGCCACCGGCGGCTCGACCAACCACCTGATCCACTGGGTGGCGGTGGCGCGCGCCGCCGGCATCTTGATCGACTGGACCGATTTTGCCGAGCTCTCTGCCGCGGTGCCGCTGCTGGCCCGCGTCTACCCGAACGGCAGCGCCGACGTCAACCAGTTCCAGGCCGCCGGCGGCCCCGGATTCGTGCTGCGCGAGCTCATCACCAGCGGCTGCCTGCATGGCGATGCTGCCAGCGTCAGCGCCGGCGGCATGGCCCGCCACACCGAGTTGCCGTCGCTGGACGGCGGCGCCTTGCGCTGGCAGGCACTGCCGGCGGCCAGTGGCGACACCAGCATCGTGCGCGGCGCCGAGCAGCCGTTCTCGGCCAGCGGTGGCCTGGCGCTGCTTGAAGGCCAGCTTGGCCGGGCGGTGATCAAGACCTCGTCGGTGCCGGCGGACCGCCATGTCGTGCAGGCGCCGGCGCGCGTGTTCGACAGCCAGGAAGCCTTGCTCGCCGCTTTCCAGGCTGGCGAGATGGAGTGCGACGTGATCGCCGTCGTGCGCTTCCAGGGTCCGCGGGCCAACGGCATGCCCGAGTTGCACAAGCTGACGCCGCCGCTGGCGGTGTTGCAGGGCAAGGGCTTCCAGGTCGCGCTGGTGACCGACGGCCGCATGAGCGGCGCGTCGGGCAAGGTGCCGGCCGCCATCCATGTCAGCCCGGAGGCGCTGGCCGGCGGCGCGCTGGCCAAGGTGCGCGACGGCGACCTGATCCGCATCGACGCCGATGCGGGCAGCCTGCAAGTCCTGGTCGATGCCGACATCTGGGCGTCACGCGAGGCGGCGACCATCGACCCGGCGCAAGCACTGGCGAACGGCCACGACCTCGGCCGCGAACTGTTCGCCGGCATGCGCCGCAATGTGACAAGCGCTGAAGAAGGGGCCGTGACATGGCTGTGAAGGCGGCAGCAGGCAAGGTGATGAACACGCTGAGCTTGATCGAATACGGCCCGGTGATCCCGGTCATCGTGATCCAGCGTCTGGCCGACGCCGTGCCGCTGGCGCGCGCGCTGGTCGCCGGTGGTGTGCGCGTGCTCGAAGTGACGCTGCGCACGCCGGTGGCGCTGGAATGCATTCGCGCCATCGTGCGCGAAGTGCCGCAAGCCATCGTCGGCGCCGGCACGCTGCGTTCGGTGGCCGACGCCGAAGCGGCCAAGGACGCCGGCTGCCGTTTCGGCGTCAGCCCGGGCTACCGCAGTGAACTCGGCCATGCCTGCCGCAACCTCGGCCTGCCGCTGCTGCCGGGCGTGGCCACTGCCAGCGAAGTGATGGCGGCGAGCGCCGACGGCCATGGTTTTCTGAAGTTCTTCCCGGCCACCGCGGCCGGTGGCATCCCGATGCTGAAGGCGCTGGGCGGGCCGTTTGCGGATGTCGTGTTCTGCCCCACCGGCGGCTTGACGGCCGAGACCGCGCCGCAGTTCCTGGCACTGGCCAACGTCAAGGTCTGCGGCGGTTCGTGGCTGACGCCGCAGGACGCCGTCGACGCCGGCGACTGGGGCCGCATCACCGCGCTGGCGCGCGCCGCCTCGCAGCTGCCGCGCTGATCAGCGCGGGCGCTGCAACCTGATCAGCGCGGTCGCACCAGCGCTGCCATCGCCGGCGACGAGGCCTGCAGGGCGTCGGCGACGCCGGAGCGGTCGGCGTCGCTGCGGTTCTGGCTGACCTTCCATTTGCCGACCAGCCGGGTCAGCGGCAATTCGATGCCGACGATGGCGCGCAGCGTTTGCGCGACGAAGTCGGCCGGCGCGTCGTCGACCGACCAGGGCCTGGCTTGCGCCGCTTCGTGGTGCGCCGTCAGCCGGCCGACCAGCGCTCGCAGCCAGGGCGCGTCATCAATCACCTGCAGCACGCCATGGGCGTGGACGACGGTGTAGTTCCAGGTCGGCACCACCTTGTGGTGTTCGGCCTTGCCGGGGTACCAGGACGGCGACACATAAGCCTGGGCGCCGCCGAAGACCGCCAGCACCGGCTGGCCGGCGGCGTGCTGCCACAGCGGGTTGGCGCGCGCCACATGTCCGCGCAGCGTGCCGTGCGGGCCGGGGGCGGGGTCGTACTCGAGCGGGATGTGGTCGGCGCTCAGGCCGTCGGCGCCCAGTGTCACCAGCGTGGCCAGTGGCTGCTCGCGCATCAGCGCCTGCAGGGCTGCCGGGTCGGCTTGTTCGAAGTGGCGTGGCAAATACATGTCGAGCGTGCGCGTCTCAGAGGCTGTGAAGATATGAATCGCGCCCGCGCCGGGGCGGCCAAGGGCACTGGGCAAGGCGCGACGAGCGGCCCGCACTGACGTGCGGGCAAGCGGCGCAACGCCGCCCAGGGTCCTTGGCCACCCCGGCCCTTCGGGTAGGCCCCCAGAAAGCGCCCCCTCGGCGTTGCAAATGCTCGCCGGGTCTACGGACCCGTCTGCGCTTTGCGCCTTGAGGGCGCCCTTTCTGGGGGTCTACGCGGGCGTGATTCATATCTTCACAGCCTCTCAG
>JAUYAJ010000107.1 GCA_030693565.1 Rubrivivax sp. | reverse complement strand
AGGCCGCCGACACCGTGATGGCGCCGAGCTTGGTGCGAAACGGGTCGACGCCGATGGCACGCGCCGCGTCCTCGTTGTCGCGCACCGCCTGCAGATAAGCGCCGAAGCGCGAGTGGCGCAGCCAGGCGGTGACCAGCAGCGCGGCGACGACGAAGGCCAGGATGAGCGCGATATAGCCTTTGCGCGAGTCGAACTGCAAGTTCGCCACCGAGGTGTTCAGCGGCAGCATCATGCCGACGCCGCCGCCGGTGAAGTCCACCGACAGCGCCAGGATGCGGAACACCTCGGCGAAGGCCAGCGTGACGAGGGCGAAGTACGAACCCTTGAGCCCGTAGCGGAACGACAGCGCGCCGACAAAAGCCCCCACCGCCGCTGCGGCCGCCACCGCCAGCACCAGCGCCCCCCAAGGGTTCAGGCCGTGGCCGACCTGGGCCACCACTTGCACGTAGGCGCCGCTGCCGAAGAAGAGGGCGTGGCCGAACGAGAACTGGCCACCATAGCCGCCGAGCAGGTTCCACGACTGGGCCAGCAAGGCGGCGTACAGCGTCATCATGATGAAGGTGAGCCAGACGCCGGAGTCGACCAGCAGCGTGGCCAGGGCGACCAGCGCGGCGAAGACGGCAATGAGCGCCAAGTCCTTCATGTGCGGGCCCCGAACAGGCCTTGCGGCCTGAACAGCAACACGGCGATGAAGATGGCGAAGATGCCGATCTGGCCCAGCGACTCGCCCAGAAACAGCCCGCCGAGCGATTCGACGACACCGATCAGCAGCCCGCCGACCAGCGCGCCGGCAAAGCTGCCCATGCCGCCGAGCACGACGATGGTGAAAGCCACCAGCACGAAACCGCTGCCGACCTGCGGGTTGACGTAATAAGCCGGCAGCAGGAAACACGCCGCCGCGCCCAGGCAGGCCAGGCCGATGCCGAAGCTCATCGCGTAGACATGGTCGACGTCGATGCCCATCAGCTTGGCGCCTTGTTTCTCTTTGGCGACAGCGCGGATCGCGCGCCCGAGGTCGGTGCGCACGACGATCCACAGCAGCACCGCCGAGGTCGCCAGCGCGCCGCCGAAAGCGATGAGCTTGGTCAGCGAGATCATTGCCGGGCCGATCGCCACCACGCTCAGCGTGTAGGCGGTGTCGATGCTGCGCGTGTCGGAGCGGAACACGATCAGCGCCAGGTTCTCCAGCACGATGGACAGGCCGAGCGTGACGAGCAGGATGTTCTCGTCGCGCCCATGGCTGGCGCGGTTGATGATGAGGCGCTGCAGCGCGTAGCCGAGCGCGAACATGCCGGCCACGACGATGGGCAATGCCGCGTAGGGGTCGATGCCCCAATGCGTCTTGAGCAGGTAGACGGCGTACAGCGCCACCATCAGCGCCGCGCCATGGGCGAAGTTGATGATGTGCAGCACGCCGTAGATCAGCGTCAGGCCGAGCGCGATCAGCGCATAGACCGCGCCCGTCGTCAGCCCGTTGAGGATCGACGGGAACAGGATCCCGAATTCGAGCATCGACGCTTCAGGCGCGCAGCGGGAAGATCGGCTCGGCCTCGCGGTACTCGCGCGGCACGATGACGCGGATGTCGCCCTTGATCACCTGCGTCATCAAAGGCTGGGCGCCGGTGTTCTGGCCGTTCACGAACTTGGTCGGGCCGTAGGGCATGAAGTGGTCGGCGAAATTGCTGCCCGCCAGCGCGGCGGTGATGGCTGCGCGGTCGCCGCTCTTGGCGCGCTCGATGGCGTCGGCCAGCAGCCGCACCGCGGTGTAGGTGTTGAAGATCTCGTAGGTGAAGAACAGGCCCTGGGCCTCGACACGCTTGCGCAGTTCGGCGGCGCGTTTGTCCTTCGGGTTGAACCAGTGGTTGCAGTCGATGATGCCGTTCGCGGCATCGGGAAACTCCTTCAGAAACTTGTAGCTCGACGCCGCGCCGCCGAGCACCGAATAGATCGCCTTGGGCAGCACCTTTTGCTGCTGCATCGTGCGCACCAGCAGCGCGTATTCGTTGAAGTAGTTGGCCGGGATCACGATGTCGGGGTTGAGCGACTTCATGCGCAGCACGATGTTGTTGAAGTCGCGCGTCGGGTTGGCGTGCTTGACGACTTCCACCACCTCGAAGCCGAAGCCCGGCAGTTCGCGCGACAGCAGCGCGGCGGTTCCGGTGCCGAACAGGCTCTCCTCGTGGATGATCATCACCGTGCGCGCCGGCTTGCCGGCCACGGTGTTGAGCACATGCAGGTTGTTCACCGCCACCTGGGCCACCGTGCGGTAGCCGGGGCCGAAGCGGAAGGTGTTGGTCAGGCCGCGCTCGACGATCTGGTCGGCCACGCCGATGTCCACCACATGGGGCAGGTTGTACTTGGCCGCCGCCTGCGTGGTGGCCAGGCAGATCGCCGACGCAAACGCGCCCACCACCGCCGAGCAGCCGGCTTCGTTCATCTTCTCGATCTCGGCCGCACCGGCCTGCGGCGTGCTCTGCGCATCACCCAGCAGGACTTCGAGCTTGGCGCCGCCCAGCGCCTTGATGCCCGACTTGTTGATGTCCTCGATGGCGAGCAGCGCGCCATGCCGGCATTGCTGGCCGGAAAACGCCAGCGCCCCGGTCACCGGGTGCAGGATGCCGACCTTCACCGCCCTGGGCTGGGCGCCGCCGACAAGGGGGAAGGCCAGCGCCGAAGCGGCGGCGGCCGACTGGCGGATGAAGGTGCGACGGTTGCTGCTCATCATGGGCTCCTGGTGGTGTGTTCAATGGAACTGGGCCGACAGCTCGGTGCTGACCCACAGCTTGGCGTCGATGCTGCCGACGCGCGACAACTGCATCTGGTACTGGTAGCGGTCAGGCCGGTACAGGCCGTGCAGCCATTGCACGGGCCGGTCCTGGTCGTCGTAGATCAGCCGCGTCACTGCCAGCAGCGCCGAGCCGACCTGAACGTCGAGATGGCGGGCGACGGTGGCGTCGGCGAGCCGGGCCGAGATCGCCTGCACGGCGCGGCCGATGCGCACGCCGGATTGTTCGAGCAGCAGCAGGATGGGCTGCCTGGCCAGTTCGCGGCGGCCGAAACCCTGCGCCAGTTCGGCCGGCACATGGGTGGTGATCTGCGACAGCGGGCCTTCGCGCGTCGAGCGCACGCGCACCGCCTTTTGCACCACGCTGCCGGGCTCGATGACGAGCGCTTGCGCGACCTCGTCGCTGGCCGGAATGAGGTCGCAGTCGATCACCTTGACGGCGGTGCGCAAGCCCATCGAGACGATGTTCTCCAGCAACCCGGTCAGTTCGGTGCGCTGCGATTCAGCTGGGGCCTGGCTGCGCTGGCGCGGTGTCGTGCCGCGTCCGGGCCTGCGGTCGATCAAGCCCTCAGCGGCCAGCTGGCCGAGCGCCTTGCGCACCGTGACGCGGGCGACGCCGAACTGCTGCGCCAGCGCCAGCTCGCCCGGCAGGCCGTCCTTGAAGCCGCCGTCCTGCAGTTGCTCGCGCAGCACCAGGTAGATCTGGTGGTACTTGGGCAGGGGCAGCGCCGGGCTCATCGCGCCGACGGTAAGCGCGGTCCTATTGTTCTGTCAATAGAACAAATTGAGCGAGCGCTGGATGCGTCTCAGCTCGCCAGGCCGCGCAGCGCCTGGCCGGCAGCGTCCAGGCCTTGTTCAACGACCTGACGCTTCCAGTCGTCGGTGTCGGTGTAGAAAGCGTCGCGCAGCCGGCGCTTGATCGCCAGCCGCTGCTCGTCATCGGCCTCGGGGTGGTTCTCCAGCCACTGGTCGGCGCGCAGCGCGTCGATCACCTCGCGCATCGGCTGGGTGCCGTATTCGAGCGCGATGCCGGTGTACTGCGCCTGCGGGCATTCTTCGTAGACCGACAGCCACATCAGCCCGACCAGCCGGGCCGACGCCGACGAGCCGTCGTAGATCGAGGTCACTTCCGGGCCCCACCAGGCGCGCGCACGGGCGATCGCTTGGGCGTCGTCGCGGCCGGCGAAGATGCGCTCGCCATGGCCGTTCGGGCCCAGGCCGGTGTGCAGGTCGATCCAGGCCAGGCGCTCGCACTGCCGGCCCTGCTCTTGCAGCACATGGCGCAGCGTCTGCTGGCTCCAGGTCGGGTTGTGGCCACCGTAGAACAGGCCTTCGGGATGCTGGTACTGGCCGGCGCTGACGGCGGTCTGCAGGCCGCGCTCGCCATGGTCGGCGGCGTAGGCGGCGATGGCCGCCTCGACCTGCGCCGACGGCGGCCAGGTCGGCGGCACGATCAAGTGGGCTAGCTCGTCGTAAGCGGCGTTGTGCGGCAGTGGCTGGCTGAAGTCGTGCCAGTTGCGGTTCAGGTCGACGTTCTCGTGCGTGGTGCGGCGCCACCACGAAAAGCCATAGGGGTTGAGCGCATGGATGTACAGCACGGCGACACCGGCCGCGCGCGCCTGCTCGTGGAACGCCGGGTCGGACAACAAGGCCACCTGCACGCCCGAGCCGCAATAGCCTTCGACGCCGTGGCAGCCGCTGCTGACCAGCAGCAGGCGCTGCGCATCGGCAGCGCCGAAGCGCGCCACGTCCATCGCCAGCACTTCACCGTCGCGGCCGAGCATCGGGTGGGCGTGCGCATGCACGTCGATGCCAGCGCCGTCGGCGGCGGCGATGAACTTCTCGCGCGCTTGGGCGTAACTCTGGGCGAAGCCGGCAACGGCATCCATGGCGCCGGCCTTCAGCGCGCTGCCGCCGGCGTCGCCAGCCACTTCTCGGCCAGCCGCACCCAGGCGGTGGCGCCGAGCGGGATCAGGTCGTCATTGAAGTCGTAGCTCGGGTTGTGCAGCATGCAAGGCCCCATGCCATGGCCGCCTTCGCGGTGGCTGCCGTCGCCATTGCCGATCAGGAAGTAGCAGCCGGGCTTGGCCTGCAGAAAGAAGCTGAAGTCCTCGGCGCCCATCGTCGGCTCGAACTCCAGCACGTTGGCCGCACCCACCACCTCGCCGAGCAGTTGGCGCGCGAACTCGGTTTCGGCGGCGTGGTTGATGGTCGGCGGGTAATTGCGCGTGAAGCTGAACTCGCACTGGGTCTCGAAGGCGGCGCAGGTGGCTTGGGCCACCGCCTGCATGCGGCGCTCCACCAGGTCGAGCACCTCGGTGGTGAAGGTGCGCACGGTGCCGCGCAGCTCGCAGCTGTCGGGGATGACGTTGGTGGCCTCGCCGGCGTGGATCATCGTCACCGAGATCACC
>JAUYAJ010000104.1 GCA_030693565.1 Rubrivivax sp. | reverse complement strand
GGATTTGGTCCTGTGGCTAGGCGCAAACCGGAGCGATACCCCGTGGTATCGCGAGGATTTGCAACGACGCCACGGGGCCAAAGACGCGGTTTTATGTGCCGAATAGCGTGCAACACCACACTAGCAGACTGCGGTGATCTTCGTGCGCGGGCATTCGCGCTGCTTCACGGGGTGCCAGCGCCGCCTGCCGACGCCAAGCCAACCTGGGTGCCCGCGCGGCCGGCGAGCATGCCCTCGATCTGGTCGAGCGAGCCGATCACGGCGCGCTGGCCGGTGGCGAGCACGAAGGCCCTGGCGGCATCCACCTTCGGCCCCATCGAGCCGGCTGCGAAGTCGTGCTCGGCCAGCGCCTGCGGCGTCACCTTGCCGATGGCGCGCTGGGTCGGCTGGCCCCAGTCGAGGTAGACCGCCGCAACGTCGGTGACGATGAGCAGCACGTCGGCTTGCAGTTCGCGCGCCAGCAAGCTGCTGCACAAGTCCTTGTCGATCACGGCTTCCACGCCGTGCAAGGCTGGGCCATCGCCTGCGCGCGCCACCGGAATGCCGCCACCGCCCGCGGCGATGACGAGCGCGCCATGTTCGAGCAACCAGCGGATCGCCTGCAAACCGAGCACGCGCAGCGGCAGCGGCGAAGCGACGACGCGCCGGAACCCCGCACCGTCCGCCGCCATGGTCCAGCCTCTTTCGCTGGCAACCCGCTCGGATTCCGCCTTCGAATACACCGGCCCGATCGGCTTGCCGGGATGCTGGAAAGCGGGGTCGTTGGCATCGACTTCGACCCGGGTGATGAGCGTCGTCACCGCGCGCGTGGCCGGCAGCAGGTTGGCCAGCTCCTGCTCCAGCAGGTAGCCGATCATGCCGTCGGTCTGCGCACCCAGCACGTCCAGCGGGTAGGCCTCGACCTTCTCGTAGGCAGCCGCCTGCAGCGCCAGCAACCCCACTTGCGGGCCGTTGCCGTGGGTCAGCACCAGGTCGTGCTCTGCGGCCACACGCGCCAGCTGCGCGGCCGCGCGGCGGATGTTTTCCAGCTGGTTCACGGCCGTGGGCAGCTGGTCGCGCCGCAACAGCGCATTGCCGCCCAGGGCCACCACGAGCTTCATGTGCGTGCCTTGGAAGCGCTCATCCGAGCGTGGCCACCAGCACCGCCTTGATGGTGTGCATGCGGTTCTCGGCCTGCGTGAAGACGATCGAGGCGTCGGACTCGAAGACCTCGTCGGTGACCTCGATCTCGGCCAGGCCGTACTTCTCGTGCACCTCACGGCCGACCTCGGTGTCCAGGCCGTGGAAGGCCGGCAGGCAATGCATGAACTTGGTGCGCGACTTGCCGCTGGCCTGCATCAGCGCCGTCGTCACCTGGTAGGGCAGCAACTGGTCTATGCGCTGCTTCCACACCGCGTCGTCCTCGCCCATCGAGACCCAGACATCGGTGTAGAGAAAGTCGGCGCCGAGCACGCCCTTTTGCGGATCGCTCTCCAGCGTGATGCGTGCGCCGGTGCTTCGGGCCAGCTCGCGCATCTGCGCCACCAGCGCAGCGGGCGGCTGCAAGGCGGTGGGCGAACAGATGCGCACGTCCATGCCCATCTGCGTGCCGCCCACCAGCAGCGAGCTGCCCATGTTGAAGCGCGCGTCGCCCAGGTAACAAAAGCTCAGTTCGTGCAGCGGCTTTTCGCCGAACTCCTGCATCGTCAGCAGGTCGGCCAGGATCTGGGTCGGATGGGCCTCGTCGGTCAGGCCGTTCCAGACCGGCACCTTGGCGTAGCGCGCCAGCTCCTCGACCACGCTCTGGTGGAAGCCGCGGTACTCGATGCCGTCGTAGTAGCGCCCGAGCACGCGGGCCGTGTCCTTGAGCGACTCTTTGTGGCCCAGCTGCGAGCCGGCCGCGTCCAGGTAGGTGACATGCCCGCCCTGGTCGTGCACGGCCACTTCGAAGGCGCAGCGCGTGCGCGTCGAAGGCTTCTCGAAGATCAGCACGATGTTCTTGCCTTTCAGGCGCGGGAACTCATTGCCCACCGCCTTGGAGCGCTTGAGCTCGGCCGCCAGGTCGAGCAGGAAACGGATGTCTTCGGGCTCGAAGTCCTTCAGCTCCAGCAGGCTGCGGTTGCGCAAATTGAAGCTCATGGGGATTCCTTGTCTTGTTGGCTTGTCAGAGCGGATCGCGCTCGATCGGGCACGACATGCAGTGGCTGCCACCGCGGCCGCGGCCGAGCTCGGAACCCGAGACCGTGATCACCTCCACGCCCGCCTTGCGCAGCAAGGTGTTGGTGTGGGTGTTGCGCCCGTAGCTCATGACCACGCCGGGCGACAGCGCCAGCAGGTTGTTGCCGTCGTCCCATTGCTCGCGTTCGGACTGCCAGGCGTCACCGCCGGTGGCCACCGAGCGCAAGCGCGGCAAGCCCAGCGCGCCGGCCACCACATCGAGGAAGGGCGCTGTCTCGGTGCGCACATCCAGGCTGCCCTCACGTTCTCCCGGGCGCAGGCTGTGGACGCGGATCGCGTCGACCATTTCCGGGAAACAGGTCACCATGTCGACGTCGCAAAAGGTGAACACGGTGTCCAGGTGCATGGCGCCGCGCGACTTGGGAATCTGCGCCGCCAGCACCTGTGTGGCCGCACCTTGCGCAAACAGCGCTCGCGCGAGCTGGCTCACGGCCTGCGGTGACGTGCGCTCGCCCATGCCCACCAGCACCACGCCTTGGCCGAGCGGCATCACGTCGCCGCCCTCCAGCGTGGCGCCGCCGTGGTCCTGGTCAGGGTCACCCCACCAGGTGGTCACCTTGCCGGCGAACAGCGGGTGGAAGCGATAGACCGCGGCGGTCAGCAGCGTCTCCTGCCGGCGCGCCGGCCAGTACATCGGGCACAGCACCACGCCGTCGCCGATCCAGCAGCTGCTGTCGCGGCTGAACAGCGTGTTGGGCAGCGGCGGCAACAGGAAGTCGGTGGCCACGGCATAGCGCGCCAGCAGGCCTTCGGGTTCGAACGGCAGCTCGGCGCGCGCCAGGCCACCGATCAAGTGCTCGGCCAGGCGCATCGGCGGCAATGCTTCCAGCCAGGGGCGCAGTTGCTGCGCCAGTTCGGCGTCGACCGTGCCCGGGCCGAGTTTTCGCTTCAGCAGCCAGCTGCGCGCGGCCGGGTCGGCCACGGTGGTGGCCAGCAGCTCGTGCAACTCCAGCACCTCCACGCCCAGGGTCTCCATCGCATTGGTGAAGCCGTCGTGGTCATTGCGCGCCTGCGCCACCCACAGCACGTCGTCGAACAGCAAGTCGTTGCAGTTCGCGGGCGTCAGGCGCCGCTGCGCCAGCCCGGGCCGGCACACCAGCACGCGGCGCAGGCGGCCGACTTCGGAATTCACGCCAGGGCTCATGGGGTCGGCTCTCGGTTGAAGAACAAGAAGGGGCGCATGCGCGGCAAGGCCATCACAAGCTCAGGCGACCCAGCGCCAGCAGCGTGGCTGCGGCGCCTGCCAGCGCCACGATCGCGGCCAGGATCGCCCACTCCCAGAGCGTGAAGACGCGCTCGCCGCGCTGGCGCTTGGCCCAGCCGTAGAGCAGCACGCCGGGCGCGTAGAGCAAGGCGCTGAGCAACAGGTACTTGAAGCCCGCGGCGTAGAGCAGCCAGACGCAGTACAGCGTGGCCAGCGCGGCGACGGGCATGTCGCTGCGGTGCAGCGCTTCCTTGGCGCCCTCACCCCGCCAGGCCAGCGACAGGCCATAGCCGGCGCTGAACAGGTAGGGCACCAGGATCATCGCCGTGGCCAGCGAGAACAGCGCCAGGTACGACGCATCCGAGAACAAGGTGAGCAGCAGGAACAGCTGCACCATGCCGTTGGTCA
>JAUYAJ010000467.1 GCA_030693565.1 Rubrivivax sp. | reverse complement strand
GGAAGATCACGTGGTCGACCTGGGGCTTGATCTCGTCCCACTGGCAGTCGGCGAGCGCGGCGACGTCGATCTCGTTGTCGAAGTGGCCGATGTTGCAGACGATGGCCTGGTCTTTCATCGCCGCCATGTGCTTGCGCGTGATGACGCTCTTGTTGCCGGTGGCGCTGACGAAGATGTCGGCCTTGTCGGCGGCGTACTCCATGGTCACGACCTTGTAGCCCTCCATCGCTGCCTGCAAGGCGTTGATGGGGTCGATCTCGGTCACCCAGACCTGGGCCGACAGCGCGCGCAGCGCCTGCGCGCTGCCCTTGCCGACGTCGCCGTAGCCGGCAACAAGGGCCACCTTGCCGGCAATCATCACGTCGGTGGCGCGCTTGATGGCGTCGACCAGGCTCTCGCGGCAGCCGTAGAGGTTGTCGAACTTGCTCTTCGTGACGCTGTCGTTGACGTTGATGGCGCGGAACAGCAGCGTGCCGGCGGCGCTCATCTCTTTGAGGCGGTGCACGCCGGTGGTCGTCTCTTCGGTGACGCCGATGATCTCGGCGCTCTTGCGGCTGTACCAGGTGGCGTCCAGCGCCAGCTTGGCCTTGATGGCGGCAAAGAGGATGGTCTCTTCTTCGCTGCCCGGCTTGTCGAGCACGCCGAGGTCCTTCTCGGCGCGCTTGCCCAGATGCATCAGCATGGTGGCGTCGCCGCCATCGTCGAGGATCATGTTCGGGCCTTCGCCGGCGCTGCCCTTGGCGCCGAACTCGAAGATGCTGTGCGTGTAGTCCCAGTACTCGGTCAGGGTTTCGCCCTTGTAGGCAAACACCGGCGTACCTTTGACGACCAGCGCGGCAGCGGCATGGTCCTGGGTGCTGAAGATGTTGCACGAGGCCCAGCGCACCTGCGCGCCCAGCGCCTGCAGCGTCTCCACCAGCACAGCGGTCTGGATCGTCATGTGCAGCGAACCGGTGACGCGCGCGCCCTTGAGCGGCTGCTTGGCGGCGAACTCCTCGCGGATCGCCATCAGGCCAGGCATCTCGGTCTCGGCGATGCGGATCTCTTTGCGGCCCCAGTCGGCCAGCTTCAGGTCGGCGACCAGGTACTCGCTGTCCGGCAGCGGTTTCAGAATGGCATTCATCGTCAGGCTCCTTGTCTGTGGCGGAACCTGCACGGGGCGGGGAATGGCTTGAAGCTCACCCACGACGCCAGTCGTGCAGGTGAGCGTTGTTGCATGCGGTCTTCCGAGCCTGGGGCACCTGGGCGGGCCTTGCAACGCTCCTCGGAAAGAGGGCGTATTGTAGGCGCTGGCAGGCACTGCCTGGCGCCGCG
Source organism: Rubrivivax sp. (assembly GCA_030693565.1). Classification (GTDB taxonomy): domain Bacteria; phylum Pseudomonadota; class Gammaproteobacteria; order Burkholderiales; family Burkholderiaceae_C; genus Rubrivivax. Next base: position 2,043 of record JAUYAJ010000467.1, on the reverse strand, counting down.
CCCGGCCCGGCCTGTGCAAGACTTCGCAGATGACGGTGACTCCTTCACGGCCCTGGGCCCAGCATTCCCCGGCACAACTCGCGGCCGCGGCCGGGGTGATGACCGACATCGACGACACGCTGACACGCGACGGCGCCATCGAGCCGGCGGCGCTTGACGCCTTGCACGCCTTGCGCGCTGCCGGCGTGCCGGTGCTGGCGATCACCGGCCGGCCGCTGGGCTGGAGCCTGCCGTTTGCCGGCAGCTGGCCGGTCGACGCCATCGTCGCCGAGAACGGTGCCGTGGCCTTGATCCGCGACGGCGCGGCGCTGCTCACCGAATTTGTGCAGGACGCCGCCACCCGGGCCGCCAACGCAGTGCGCCTGGCCGAGGTCGCCGAGCGCGTGCTGCGTGAGGTGCCGCAGGCCACGATGGCGCGCGACAGCCCCGGCCGGGTCACCGACATCGCCGTCGACCACAGTGAATTCACGCAGTTGCCGGCGGCGGCGATCGCGCAGGTGGTGGCGATCATGCGCAGCGCCGGCATGAACGCCACCGTGAGCTCGATCCACATCAACGGCTGGTACGGTGAGCACAGCAAGTGGAGCGCGGCGCAGTGGATGGCGCGCCGGCTCTACGGCCGCGAGCTGGCCAGCGAGATCGGGCGCTGGGTCTATGTCGGCGACTCGACCAACGACCAGGCGATGTTCGAGCGCTTCGAGCTGTCGGTCGGCGTTGCCAATCTGCGCGACTTTGCCGACCAGCTGCACAGCTGGCCGACCTACATCACCGACGGCGAGCGCGGCGCCGGCTTTGCCGAGGTCGCGCAGGCGCTGCTGGCGGCGCGGGTGACGCTGCCGTGAGCACCTTGCCGCCCCAGGCCTTGCTGTTCGACCTCGGCGGTGTGCTGATCGAGATCGACTTCGAGCGCGCGCTGCAAAGCTGGGAGCCGCTGTCGCGGCTGGCGCCGGCCGACATGCGGCGCCGCTTCGGCTTGGACGAGGCTTACCGGCGCCACGAGCGCGGCGAGATCGACGGCGCGCAGTACTTCGCCCACCTGGCGGCACGGCTTGAGCTCGACGCCAGCGACGACCAGATCAGGGCGGGCTGGAATTCGATCTTCGTCGGCGAGATCACCGAGACCACGGCGCTGGTGCTGGCGGCGCGCGCGCGGCTGCCGTGCAGCGCCTTCAGCAACACCAACGCGGTTCACCTGCAGGCGTTCTCGGCGCGCTTTCCCGCCGTCAACGCGGCCTTCGACACCCTCTTCCTGTCGCACGAGCTGGCCTGCCGCAAGCCCGAGCGCGCCGCCTTCGACCTCGTCGCCCGGCGCCTGGGCGTGGCGGCGCCGGCCATCCTGTTCTTCGACGACCTGGCCGACAACGTCGCCGCCGCCATCGACGCCGGCTTGCAAGCGGTGCTGGTGCGCTCGCCGGCCGACGTGCGTCAAGCCTTGCTCAGCCGCGGACTGATCGCCTGAGACCGTCGCCATGCCGACTTATGTTGCCTTCATGCGTGCCCTCAACGTCAGCGGCCGCTTCATCAAGATGGCCGAGCTGGCGGCGCACTACGAGGCGCTGGGCCACACCCAGGTCAGCACCTTCATCAACAGCGGCAACGTGATCTTCAACAGCCGCAGCGGCGCGGCGGCGGTGCAGGCGCGCACCGAAGCGGCGCTGGCGCCGCTGCTGGGTTTCAGCTCCGAAGTGTTCTTGCGCACGCCGGACGAATTGGCGCGCATCGCCGAGCGCGCCGCCGGCCTGCTGGTGGCGGCGCCCGAGGTCAACGTCGTCTTCCTGAAGGCCGCGCTGGACGCTGCACAGCAGCAGGCGCTGCAAGCCTGCCAGTCCGAGGTCGACACCCTGGTCGCCGACGGCCGCGAGCTCTACTGGTCGTGCGCGGTGCGGCAGAGTGAGTCGCGGTTGTCGAACGCCGTGCTCGAGCGTCGGCTCAAGCTGCGCGCGACCGTGCGGCGCGTCAGCACCGTGCAGCAACTGGCTGGGCGCTGGCAGGGCGGCAGCGCGCCCTGAATGGCGCGGCCGCTCAGCGGCCGCGCCGTGCGCC
>JAUYAJ010000098.1 GCA_030693565.1 Rubrivivax sp. | reverse complement strand
GTGGTCGAGCGTGGCCGACGGCTCGGCGCCTACCTCGAAGCCCGGCAGAGCGGCCGTGCTGCGCAGCGCAGCGCGGCCTCGGTGATGCGCCAGACCGCCGTCGACGCCCGCCTGTTCGACAACGACGAATCCGCAGCGCTGGCCGCCTGAAGCCGGCGCCGTTCCACCCAGAAGGAGACAAGCCATGAGCCAGATCCCGACCAACCCCCAGCGCCGCAGCCTGATCGTCGGCGGCACGGCGCTGGCCGCCGCACCGGCGCTGTTCAACATTGCGCGCGCCCAAGGCGCGGCGATCAAGATCGGTTTCCCGGTGCCGCTGACCGGCGCCTTCTCGACCGAGGCGCAGGACCAGGTGCGCGCCGCCGAACTGGCGATCAAGGAATGGAACGCCGCCGGCGGCCACAAAGGCCAGCTGTGCGAACTGCTGGTGCGCGACGACAAGCTCAACCCCGGCGAGGCGGCGACGCGCACGCTCGAGCTGATCGAGAAGGACAAGGTCAACTTCGTCGTCGGCTCGCTGTCGGCGGCCACGCAACTGTCGATCAACGCGGTGACGCGCGAGCGCAAGGTGCTGTTCAATTCGATCAGCCAATCCGACGCCATCAACGAGGCCAAGGACTGGAGCCTGTATACCTTCCACGAGGCCTTGAACCCGCACATGACGGCCGGCGCGGTGGCGCGCTACGCCTTCCCCAAGTTCGGCAAGAAGGTCGTCTACCTGACGGCCGACTACGCCTACGGCCATGAGATGGTGCGCGGCTTCGAGCGCGCCGGCAAGGCGATGGGCATGCAGACGCTGGCCGACGTGCGCCACCCGCTGGGCGCGGCCGACTACTCGGCTTTCCTGCCGCGCATCCAGGCGCTCAAGCCCGACATCCTGGTGCTGTGCAACTTCGGCCGCGACCTGCTCAACTCGGCCAAGCAGGCCACCGACTTCGGCATCAAGCAGACGACCAAGATCATCACCCCGGTGCTGCTCTTCACGTCGCGCCTGGCCGGCGGCCCCGAGGCTTTCGACGGTGTGCTCGGCGGCACCTCGTATTACTGGGGCATGGAAGACAAGATCCCGAGCGCGAAGAAGCTCAACGACGCCTTCCGCAAGGCTTACGGCGGCGCTGTGCCGTCGGACTACGGCGCGCTCGGTTATGCCGGCATCCGCAGCGTGCTGCAGGCGGTGAAGGACGCCGACGCCACCGACTCCACGCGTGTCAGCATCGCGCTGCGCCAGCTCAAGTACGACTGGTACAAAGGGCCGCAGTTCTACCGCAAGTGCGACCACCAGTCGGTGCAGTCGGTGATCATCGTCGAGAGCAAGTCGAAGAACATGAAGGACAAGAACGACGTCTTCAACGTGCTCGCGATCGAGAGCCCCGACGAGAAGAACCTGCGCAGTTGCGAAGAGATGGGCCACAAGGTCACGAGCTGATCGGTGATGGATATCACCGCATCGCTGGTGGCGCTGCAACTGGTGACCGGCATCGCGCTGGGCGCCGTCTATGCGCTGCTGGCGCTCGGGCTGTCGCTGATCTTCGGCATGCTCAACGTGGTGAACTTCGCCCATGGCGCGTTCTTCATGGTCGGCGCCTTCATCGGCCTGTACTTCATGGGGCTGACCGGCAACTTCTGGTTCAGCCTGGTGCTCACGCCGCTGACGGTGGGCGCGATCGGCCTGGTCACCGAGCGTTTCCTGGTGCGGCCCCTGTACGGGCGCGGCATCGACTACCCGCTGCTGCTGACCTTCGGGCTGTCGTGGGTGTTGATCGAGGCGATGCGCGTGCTGTTCGGCATCGAGGGCCTGCCGTCGTCGACGCCGGCGGCGCTGCGCGGCGCGGTTGACCTGGGCTTCGGCTACTTTCCCAAGTACCGGCTGTTCCTGATCTTCGCCACCGCGGTCGTGGTGCTGGCGCTGTGGCTGTTCCTGGAGAAGACGCGCTACGGCCTGATCGTGCGCGCCGGTGCGCGCGACGGCGAGATCTGCAAGGTGCTGGGCATCGACGTGGCCCGCGTCTGGCTGGTCGTGTTCGGCATCGGCACCGCGATCGCCGGGCTTTCGGGCGCGCTGGCGGCGCCCACGCGTGCGGTGAATCCGGAGATGGGCGTTCACGTGCTCGCCGAGGCTTTCGTCGTCACCGTGGTCGGCGGCATGGGCTCGCTGCCCGGCGCGGTGGTCGCCGGCTTGCTGGTCGGCGTGGTCTTTGCGCTGACCGCGCTGTTTGCGCCTGACCTGGCCGAGCTGTCGATCTTCGTGCTGATGGCGGGCGTGCTGCTGGTGCGCCCGCAGGGGCTGTTCGGCAAGTCGAGCGCGTTCGGATGAGCGCGAACGGCGCGGCCCTGCGGCGTGGATTTGAATTCGTGCGCCGGCACCGCGTGGCGGCCGTGCTGCTGTTCCTGCTCGTCTTTCCGCTGCTGATGCCTTACGAGGCGCTGGCGATCAACATCCTCATCTTCGGTCTGTTCGCGGTCGGCTTCAACCTGCTGTTCGGCTACACCGGGCTGCTGTCGTTCGGCCATGCGGCGTTCCTCGGCGTGGGCAGCTACCTGACCGGCATCGCGATGGTGCATGGCGGCCTGCCCTGGTGGCTGGCGCTCGCAGTCGGCGTGGCGGCGGCGGCGCTGGTCGGCGTGCTGATGGGCTACCTGGCGATCCGCACGCGTGGCATCTACTTCTCGATGGTCACGCTGGCGCTGGCGCAGATCGTCTATTACGCCTTCTACAAGGCCGACCGCTGGACCGGCGGCGAGAACGGCTTGCGCGGCATCGACGTGCCGGTGATCGAGTTCGCCGGCTGGCGGCTGGACTTCATCGACCCGACGCACAAGTACTACGTCATGCTGGTCTTCGTCGGCGCGGCGCTGTGGTTCGTCTCCCGGCTGCTGGCCTCACCCTTCGGCGCGGTGATCGAAGCGGTGCGCGAGAACGAAGCGCGCGCCGCCGCCTGCGGTTACAACGTCGCGCGCACCAAGCTGCTGGTGTTCGTGCTGTCGGCGGCGATCTGCGGGTTGGCCGGCGGCCTGCGCGCGCTGCACCTGTCGGTGGTGCCGATCGAGTCGCTGCACTACCTGCTGTCGGGCCAGGCGGTGATGATGTGCCTGCTGGGCGGCATGGGCACTTTCTTCGGCCCCTTCGTCGGCGCTGCCGTCTTCCTGACGCTGGAAGACGTGGTGACGACGATCACCCGCCACTGGATGGCGGTGGTGGGCGGTGTCTTCATGTTCTTCGTGCTCTTCTTCCCGGCCGGGATCTGGGGCACGCTGGTCCAGCGCATGCAGCGCGCGCTGCGGACATGAGCGCCGCGCCGCCGATCCTCGAGGTCGAAGGCGTGAGCATGCGCTTCGGCCGTTTCGTCGCGCTGAACAGCGTGACGGCGCGTTTCGAGCCGCGCCGGCTGAGCGCCATCATCGGCCCCAACGGCGCCGGCAAGAGCACCTTCTTCAACGTCGTCAGCGGCGCTTTTGCGCCGAGCAGCGGGCGGCTGAAATTCCAGGGCCGCGACATCACCGGCGCGCCGCAGCATGAGTTCGCGCGCATGGGCATCGCCAAGAGCTTCCAGATCACCAACGTCTTCAAGCACCTCAGCGCGCACGAGAACGTGCGCGTGGCGGCGCAGATGCGCCGTTCGCGCTACCAGATGCTGGCGCCACGCGCGGGGCTGCACGAACTGGCCGACCGCGCCGACGCCTTGCTCGAACGCGTCGGCCTGGCCGACCTGCGTGAGCGTCCGGCGGCCGACCTGGCGCACGGCCAGCAGCGTGCACTGGAAGTGGCGATGGCGCTGGCCAGCGACCCGGTGCTGCTGCTGATGGACGAGCCCACCGCCGGCATGTCGCCGCAGGAGACGCGGGTGATGATGGATTTGATCGTCGCGCTGGCGGCCGAACGGTCAGTGATCCTGGTCGAGCACAAGATGAAGCTGGTGATGGGCATCTGCGAGCGCCTGTTGGTGCTGCACCACGGCGAATTCCTGGCCGAAGGCACGCCCGACGAGATCCGCGCCAACGTCGACGTGCGGCGCGTCTACCTCGGGCAGGGCTGAACATGCTTGAAGTGACAGCACTCGATGCCTGGTACGACCGCAGCCATGTCGTGCAGGGGCTGGACTTCGAGGTGCGCGCCGGCGAGATCGTCACCTTGATGGGCCGCAACGGCGCCGGCAAGACGAGCACGTTGCGCGCCATCATGGGGCTGATGGCCAAGCGCGCCGGCAGCGTGCGCTTCGACGGCCGCGAGATCCTGGCCGAGCCGGCGCACGGGCGCTACCACCTGGGGCTGGCCTATGTGCCCGAAGACCGGCGCATCGTGCCCGGACTCACGGTGCGCGAGAACCTGCGCCTGGGGCTGATCGCCGGGCGCGAGCGCCACAAGGAGCGCGAGCGCATCGACCGCATCGCCGAGACCTTCCCGCGGCTGGCCGAGCGCATGGAGCAGGACGGCAGCTCGCTGTCGGGCGGCGAGCAGCAGATGCTGGCGATCGCGCGCGCGCTGATGGCCAGCCCGCGCATGATCCTGCTCGACGAACCCTCGGAAGGCATCATGCCGCTGCTGGTGGAGGAGATGTTCTCGCTGTTCACGCGTCTGAAGCGCGAAGGCACGACGATCTTGCTGGTGGAGCAGAACGTCGAGCGCGCGCTGTCGATCTCCGACCGCGCCTACATCCTCGATCAGGGTCGCATCGTCCACCAGGCGGATGCTGCCGTGCTGCTGGCCGATGCCGAGATCCAGGACCGCTACTGCGCCGTCTGACGAAGGCGAAGGGGCAGAATGCCCGCCTCCAGTGCGCCGAAACCCAACCCAAGAAGGAGCCGCAACCATGGCCGCCTACGTGATCGCCGACATCGAAGTGACCGACGCCGCCCTCTACGACGACTACCGCAAGCAGGTCGCCGCGACCATCACCGCCCATGGCGGGCGCTTCCTGGTGCGCGGCGGTGCGGCCCAGTTGCTCGAAGGCGAGCGGCTGCCGCAGCGCACCGTGGTGCTGGAGTTTCCCGACATGGCGCATCTGCAGACCTGGTACGCCTCGCCCGAGTACGCGCCGCTGATCGTGCTGCGCCAACGCGCCAGCAAGGGCAGCCTGATGTCCGTCGAAGGCGCGCCGCCGGCCTGAGGCCGTGACCCAGCGCAGGCGCCGCCGCCGGCGCTGTGGCATGCTGACCTTTGTTTCCCCGCAGGAGTCACTGCCATGAACAGCATGGACGTCGAAGTCATCCGCACCGCGATGGACTGGATGAACCGCGGCCACCGCGTCGTGCTCGGCACGGTGGTGCGCACCTGGGGCAGCTCGCCGCGGCCGCCGGGATCGCTGATGATCATCCGCGACGACGGCCAGGTCGCCGGTTCGCTGTCGGGCGGCTGCATCGAGGACGACTTGATCGACCGCGTCAAGCGCGGCGAACTGGCGCCGCGGCTGCCGCAGGCCACCACCTACGGCGCCAGCGCCGAAGAGGCGCAGCGTTTCGGCCTGCCTTGCGGCGGCACGGTGCAGGTGGTGCTGGAGCCGCTGGGCGCGCAGTCGATGCTGCGCGAGTTGCTGGCGGCGATCGAACAACACCAGGTGGTGCGCCGGCGCCTGGAGCTGGGCACCGGCATGGTTGCCGTGCAGCCGTCCAAGGAGGGCGATGCGGTGTTCTTCGACGGCCAGGTGCTGGAGACGGTGCACGGCCCGCGGCTGCGCCTGCTCATCATCGGCGGCGGTCAGCTGTCGCGCTACCTGGCGACGATGGCGGTGATGCTGGACTACCGCGTCACCGTCTGCGACCCGCGCGAGGAATACCACGAAGGCTGGTCGGCGATCGAAGGCGTGACGCTGTCGCGCTTGATGCCCGACGACCTGGTGATCGCGATGAACCTGGACGCCCACAGCGCCGTCGTCGCCGTCACCCACGACCCCAAGCTCGACGACCTGGCGCTGATGGAGGCGCTGAAGACGCCGGCCTTCTACGTCGGCGCACTGGGCTCGCGGCGCAACAACGAAGCGCGCCGGCTGCGCCTGCTCGACTTCGAGGTCAGCCAGGCCGAGGTTGATACGCTGCGCGGCCCGGTGGGGCTGAACCTGGGCGGGCGCACGCCGCCGGAAATCGCGATGGCCATCGTGGCCGAGATGACTGCAGTGCGGCGCGGCATGCCCATGGACGGCACGCTGGCCGACTGGAGCGGCTCCGAGACTGCCTGCAAGGTCAGTCCCTAGATCCGATGCACGTGGTCGGGCAACTCGTTCGGGTTGATCTGGCCCGGCGCGAGCGCGAAATGTTCCACCAGCAAGGCGTCGACGCGGTCGACGGCCTGCGCCAGTCCGGTCTCGCAGCGTCCGGCGTGGATGGCATCGCTCAAGTCAGCGACCACTTCGGCCCATTGCGACTGCGGCACGTGGCGTGACAGTCCGCGGTCGGCGACGATTTCGATCGCGTGGTCGGCCAGCAGCAGGTAGATCAGCACGCCGTTGTTGGCTTCGGTGTCCCAGACCCGCAGTTTGCCGAACAAGGTGAGCGCCCGCTCTCGCGCTGAGCGTTTCTGCCACAGGTAAGACAAAGGCAGTCCGGCCTCGACGCAGATGCGGATCTCACCGTGGTGGCGCAGCTCGCTGGCGCGCACCCGCGCTTGCAGGCGCGCCAGCGCGGCGTCGTCGAGCAGGCGCCGGCTGTCGCCCTCGTCGAGCCAGCGATGTTTGATCCAGCGTCCGAGCTTCATCTACCAGCCTCCCGATGCGCCGCCGCCGCCGAAGTTGCCGCCGCCGCCCGACGAAAAACCGCCGCCGCCACCGCCCCAGCCACCACCACCGCCGCCGCCCCAACCGCCGTGGCCGCCGAACGTCGAGCCACCGCGCGCCAGCCGCCGCGCGACCGCGCCGATGCCAAAGAGACCGACCAGCACCAAGGCGACGACACCCGCCGCCGCGCCCAGCAGCACGCTGGCGCTGAGCCACCAGGCCAGGCCGCCGGCGCCACCGGCAGTCAGCAGCGTGCCGAGCTTGCGGCCGAAGACGCGGGTCAGCATCGACCCCAGCACCGGCACGCCGACGAAGAAGAACATTGCCAGCTGGTCGATCGGCCAGCCGCTGTCCGTCTGGCGCGGTTCGGGCGCCGCCAGGCCCTCGCCCTGGATGCGGCTGATCAGCTGGTCGATGGCGGCCGCCAGGCCACCGCTGTAGTCGCCGGCGCGAAAGGCCGGGCGGATGGCGCGGTCGATGATCTGGCGCGCCGCCAGGTCGGGGATCGCGCCTTCGAGCGCTTTCGCGACCTCGATGCGGACCCGGCGATCGTCCTTGGACACCACCAGCAGCACGCCGTCGCCGACTTCGCGGCGGCCGATCTTCCAGTGGTCGGCGACGCGCTGGGCGTAAGCGGCGATGTCTTCGGGCGCCGTGCTCGGCACCAGCAAGAGCACGATCTGCGGCCCGGCCTGGGCCTCGAAGGCGGCCAACTTGGCGTCGAGCGCGGCGCGTTGCTCGCTGTTGAGCGTACCGGTCTGGTCGATCACGCGCCCGCTCAGCGGCGGCACTGGCTGCAGCTCTTGCGCTGGCGCCGCCGCCGCAAAGAGCAGCAGCGCCAACAGCGTTAGCCAGCGCCGCAGCATGGCGGTGCTTACTTCGACGCCGCCGGCGCCGCCGGCTTGTCGAAGTTGACCGCCGGCGGCGCCGAGATCGCGGCTTCGTTCTCGACCGTGAAGCTGGGCTTGACGCTGTAGCCGAACACCATCGCCGTCAGGTTGCTCGGGAAGCTGCGCGCCAGCACGTTGTAGTCGGCCACCGTCTTGATGTAGCGATTGCGCGCCACGGTGATGCGGTTCTCGGTGCCTTCAAGCTGCACGCGCAAGTCCTGGAAGCCTTGGTTGGCTTTCAGGTCCGGGTAGCGCTCGACGGTGACCAGCAGCCTTGAGAGCGCGCCCGACAGTTCCCCCTGCGCGGCCTGGAACTTCTGGAACGCCTCCGGGTTGTTGATCAGCTCGGGCGTGGCCTGGATCGAGGTCGCCTTGGCGCGCGCCTCGATCACCTTGGTCAGCGTCTCTTGCTCGAAGGTCGTCTCGCCCTTGATGGTGTTGACGATGTTGGGGATCAGGTCGGCACGGCGCTGGTACTGGTTCAGCACCTCGGACCAGCCGGCCTTGACCTGCTCATCGAGGCGCTGAAAGTCGTTGTAGCCGCAGCCGCTGAGCGCGAGCGCGGTCATCAAAGCGGCGGTCCAGCCGGTCCAGCGGCGCAAAGTCATGGTCGTCCTCCAAGGCAAGGGCATCGATCGTACCCGCCGCATCCAGGTGGGGGCAGGTCGGCGCGGTGTCAAGGCCGGCGGCCTGCGGCGGCCGGCGATAATCCGCCCATGTTCGCAGCGCTCCAAAACGACACCTTCCTGCGCGCCTGCCTGCGCCAGCCCACCACCCACACGCCGCTGTGGCTGATGCGCCAGGCCGGGCGCTACCTGCCCGAGTACAAGGCGACGCGGGCGCGCGCCGGCAGCTTCATGGGCCTGGCCACCAGCCCTGACTACGCCACCGAGGTCACGCTGCAGCCGCTGGCGCGTTATGCGCTCGACGCCGCGATCCTGTTTTCCGACATCCTCACCGTGCCCGACGCGATGGGCCTGGGCCTGAGCTTCGAAGCCGGCGAGGGCCCACGCTTTGCCCGCCCGCTGCGCGACGAAGCCGCGGTGGCGGCGCTGCAGGTGGCCGACATGGACGGTCTGCGCTATGTCTTCGACGCCGTCACCGCGATTCGCAAGGCGCTGGGCGGCCGGGTTCCGCTGATCGGTTTTTCCGGCAGCCCGTGGACGCTGGCTTGTTACATGGTTGAAGGCGCGGGCTCGGACGACTACCGGCTCGTCAAGTCCATGCTGTACGCGCGGCCCGACCTGATGCACCGCATCCTCGACATCAACGCGCGCAGCGTCATCGCCTACCTGAACGCCCAGATCGACGCCGGCGCACAAGCCGTGATGCTGTTCGATTCCTGGGGCGGTGTGCTCGCCGACGGCGCATTCCAGCGCTTCAGCCTGGACTACACGCGCCGCGTCGTCCAAGGCCTGCAGCGCGAAAAAGACGGCCAGCGCATTCCCTGCCTCGTCTTCACCAAGGGCGGCGG
>JAUYAJ010000094.1 GCA_030693565.1 Rubrivivax sp. | reverse complement strand
GCGCGCTACCTCGCTTCGGTTCGCCGCTGGGTCTGACGCCGGCGCGCCACCGCAGCGGCGGGCGCGGGCTTCAGCCGCGCAACTCGCCGTTGCCCAGCACCACCCACTTCAGCGAGGTCAGCCCTTCCAGACCGACCGGCCCGCGGGCGTGGAACTTGTCGGTGGAGATGCCGATCTCGGCGCCCAGTCCGTATTCGAAGCCATCGGCGAAACGTGTGCTGGCATTGACCATCACGCTGGCCGAGTCGACTTCGCGCAGAAAGCGCATCGCGTTCGGGTGGTTGGTGGTCAGGATCGCGTCGGTGTGGTGCGAGCCATGGCGGTTGATGTGGGCGATGGCCTCGTCCAGGCTGGCCACGACCTTGATGCTGATGATGGCCGCCAGGTATTCCTCGCCCCAGTCGGCTTCGGTGGCGTCGGCCAGGTCGGCGCCAGCCACGTCAACGAGCAGCGCCCGGCTGGCCGCGCAGCAGCGCATCTGCACGCCTTTGCCGGCGAACAGCGCGCCGATTCTCGGCAGGAACTGCGCCGCCATGGCCTGATGCACGAGCAGCGATTCGGCGGCGTTGCACGGGCTGTATTTCTGCGTCTTGGCGTTGTCGGTGACGCGCAGCGCCATCTCCAGCTCGACCTCCGCGTCGACGTAGACATGGCAGTTGCCGTCCAGGTGCTTGATGACCGGCACCTTGGCTTCGCGGCTGATGCGCTCGATCAGGCCTTTGCCGCCGCGCGGGATGATGACGTCGACGAACTCGGGCATCGTGATCAACCGACCGACGGCGTCGCGGTCGGTGGTGGCCACCAGCTGCACCGCTTCGGCCGGCAGGCCGGCATCCAGCAGTGCCGCCTGCACCAGCCGCCACAGCGCCAGGTTGGAGTGCAAAGCCTCCGAGCCGCCGCGCAGGATGCAGGCATTGCCGCTCTTGATGGCCAGCGACGCGGCTTCGATGGTGACGTTGGGCCGGCTCTCGTAAATCATGCCGAAGACGCCCAGCGGCACCCGCATCTGGCCCACCGCAATGCCGCTGGGCCGGCGCTTGACGCCGCTGATCTCGCCCACCGGGTCGGCCATCGCGGCAATCTGCTCGCAGCCTTCGGCCACGGTGGCGATGATCGCCGGCGTCAACCGCAGCCGGTCGACCAGCGGCGCGGCCAAGCCGGCGGCCACGGCGGCGTCGATGTCCAGTGCATTGGCCGCCTGCAGCGCAGCAGTCTCGTGGCGCAGCCGCGTGGCCAGCGCACGCAGCGCCTTGTCTTTGGCCGCTGTCGGTGCAGCGGCCATCGCGGTGGCCGCAGCGCGCGCTGCCAGGCCCAGTTCGGCCATGTAGACGGGGATGTCGATCGGGTTCATCGGCCGATTTTCGCCGATCAGGCCATCCACGTCAGCAGCGCGAGCCAGAACGAGGCCGTGAGCGCAAAAGCCACCGTCGAAACGACGATCGCCGCACTGGCTTCGGCCTCCAGCGTGGCATAGCGCTGGCTGAACACCAGCGCCGTGCTGCCCACCGGCAGCGCCGCCATCATCACCACCACCGACAAAGGCAGGCCGCTGACGCCGAAGCCCCAGTGCGCCACCGCCAGCACCAGCGCCGGCAGCAGCATCAGCTTGGCCAGCGAGATGCCGATGGCGCCGCGCGCGCCACCGGCCAGGCCGTAGTGCGCCAGCGTCAGCCCGATCAGCACCAGGCACACCGGCACCACCGCCAGCCCGAGGCCGGCCAGCGCTTCGTCGACCACCGGGTGCAGGCCGATGCCGGTGGCGTTCCAGATCAAGCCGGCCAGCACCGGCAGCACGACCGGGTGGATGATGGTGTTTTGCAGCGTCTGCGCCAGTGTCTTGATCGTCGACGCCGTGGCTTCATGGCGGTTGCGCGCCCGCGCCAGGTCCAGCTCGACCATCACCGTCAGCGTCGTCAGCAACACCAGCGCGTGCAGGCTGACGACGGCGATGTGGATCGCCAGCCCGGCTTCGCCGAACAAGGCCGCCGACAGCGGAATGCCCAGCTGCACGGTGTTGCCAAAGCTGGCCGAGATCGCGCGCACCGAAGGTGCCGCCGTGCCCAGGCCAGGCGCGCTGCGGCGCTGCCAGAAGTAGACCGCGGCGGCCAGCATCAGCACCGGCACGAAGAAGGCCGCCACCGTGCGCCAGGGCTGGCTGGCGAAGTCCAGCCGCGCCGTGGTGCGAAACAGCAGCGCCGGCACGAAGATGTAGAAGGCGGCGTTGCTGAGCACACGCGCCGGGTCGCTGCCAGCGGCGCCGCTGGCCAGCCAGCGCAAACGCCCGGCCACCCAGCCCAGCGCCACGGTGAGGAAAATGGCCAGCAGCTTGTAGAAGACGGCGACCGTCATCGCGCGCCCGGGCCGCCGATCAACCGGCGATCTTCTTCACCGCCGCCTTCTTCGCCACCGTCTTGCCAGCCGGACGTTCGGGCCGCGGCTCGAACTCGAAATTGACCTTGCCTTCCTTGGCGTCGAAAGCCAGCCGCGCCTTGAACTTGCGCCGCGTCTTGTTGGAGACGAAACCTTCCATCAGCTCGGTCTTGCCGCTGGCCAGCAGCAGCGTCATCTGCTCGCGCGCCACCGGCTGCTGCAGGATGATCTTGCCGCTCTTGAAGTCGCAGGTCACGGCGGCGCCGACGCTGTGCTCGCAGGCGTAGCTGGTGCCATGTTCGAACACCCGGCCCTGGCACTTCGGGCAGCGGCCCAGACTTTCCTGCGCCGAGAAGTCGACCGGCTCGCCGTCGCCCTGGCCTTGTTTGGCGTCGTCACCGAAGTCGAACTCGAGCTTCCAGTTGTTGATCTCGTCGTCGCGCGCCATCTTCAGCTCGGCGGTGAAAGGCCAGCCCGCCTTCGAGCGAAAACCTTCGAGCGGGCCGATGCGGTGTTCGCGCAGCAAGGTGTCGGCCTCGGCGACCTCGAAGGCGCGGCCGGCCGGCGTCTTCGTCATGCTGAAGCCACAGCCTTCGCTCTGGCCGTCGGCGCCGGTGCAGGCAAAACGGCGGTAGTTCTCGCGGACCACGCCGCCGCAGTTCGGGCAGGGCGTGGCCAGCGTGGCGTAGTCGCCGGGAATGGTGTCGCGGTCGTATTCCTTGGCCTTCTTGACGATGCGCTCGGCCATCTTCGCGATCTCGGCCATGAAGGTCTCGCGCTTGAGACGGCCATGCTCCATCTCGGCGAGCTGGTATTCCCAGTTGCCGGTCAGCTCGGGCTTGGTCAGATCCTCGACGCCCAGCCCGCGCAGCAGCGTCATGAGCTGGAAGGCCTTCGCCGTGGGCACCAGTTCGCGGCCG
>JAUYAJ010000081.1 GCA_030693565.1 Rubrivivax sp. | reverse complement strand
CGCTGAGCAACGTCGTCTCGCACCTGGGGCGCGGCAACACGGCTTTGTCGATCAGCATCTCGGCTGTCGCGGCGCTGCTCGCGCTGTTCATGACACCGTTCAACTTCAGCTGGATGGTGGCCACCAACCCGGCCACGGCGGCCTGGCTGCGCACGCTGGAGATCGACCCTTCGGGCATCTGGTGGAGCCTGCTCGCGCTGCTCGCGCTGCCGATGGCGCTGGGCCTGCTCGTGAACCGGCGCCTGCCCGGGCTGACGCAGCGCATCCGCCACCCGCTGGCCAGGTTCAGCCTGATCGCGCTGGGCGCCTTCATCGTGCTCGGGCTGTTCCGCGAACGCCATCTGCTGACGGCGCAGATCCTGCCGCAGTTCACTGTCGTCGTGCTGCACAACGCCGCCGGCCTGGCGCTGGGCTGGATAGCGGCGATGGCTTTCCGCGTCAGCGAACCCGACCGGCGCGCGGTGATGATCGAAGGCGGCATGCAGAACTCGGGGCTGGCGCTGGGCATCATCGCGGTGCAGTTCAATGCCGAGCTGGGCATGGTCATCGTCGCCAGCCTGTGGGGCATCTGGCATATCGTGTCGGGACTGTCGCTGGCCTGGATCTGGAGACGCAAAGATGCTCGACACGCTGTTTGAACAAGCCACCGTCGTCGACGGCAACGGCGGCGAGCCGTTCACCGCCGACGTCGGCGTGCAGGGTGGGCGCATCGTCGAGGTCGGCCGCATCAGCGGCGACGCGCGCGAGCGCATCCCCGCGGCCGGCGCCTGGCTCACGCCGGGCTTCGTCGACATCCACACCCATTACGACGGCCAGGCGACCTGGGACGAGACCTTCAGCCCCAGCATCCACCATGGCGTGACGACGCTGATGATGGGCAATTGCGGCGTCGGCTTCGCGCCGCGCGTGCCGGGCCGCGAGGCCGACCTGATCGCCTTGATGGAAGGTGTCGAAGACATCCCCGGCGTCGCGCTGGCCGAAGGCATCCGCTGGCGCTGGCAGAGTTTTCCGCAGTTCATGGAGGCGCTCGACGCCATGCCGCACAGCCTGGATTACCTGGTCCAGTTGCCGCACGACCCGCTGCGCATGGCGGTGATGGGCGATCGCGCCGTGGCCCAGCAGGCCGCCACGGCTGACGACATCGCCGCCATGCGGGCGCTGCTGGCCGAGGCGCTGGACGCCGGCGCCGCCGGTTTTTCGACCGGCCGCAGCGACAACCACCGCACCGCCGCCGGCCACGAAACCCCTGCGTCAGAGGCCAGCGCCGATGAACTCACCGGCATCCTGGCCGCGTTCCAGGGCCGCAGCCATGGCGTCGTCCAGGTCGTCAGCGACTTCGACCTGCTGCGCGACCTGGCGCTCGCCGGCCGTGACGGGCCCTTGGTGGCCAATGCCCACCCGGGCCCGCGCGCCGGCTCGCGTTCGCGCTTCGACCATGAGTTCGACCTTGTCGAGGCGATGGCGCGCGCCGCCGGCCGCCCGCTGTCGATGACCTGGCTGCAGCGCGACCCCGGCAGTGCGCAGTGGCGCGCGATCCAGGCCCGCGCCGAAGCCGCCGTCGCACAAGGTCTGCCGCTGTACCTGCAGACCGCCGCGCGCGGCATCGGCGTCATCACCGGCCTGGACGCCAGCTTCCACCCCTTCATGGGCTTTCCGGGCTACAAGGAAGTCGCCGCGCTGCCACTGGCCGAGCGCGCCGTGGCGCTGCGCGAGCCGGCGCGCAAGGCGCGCATCCTGGCCGACAAGAGCGAGCGCCTGGCCGGTGACGGCACGCCGATTCCGCCGCTGGTCGACATCTTGCTGGCGCAGATCGAACGCATCAGCGGCCGCATGTTCCCGCTCGCCGAACAGCCCGACTACGAGCCCAGCGTGATGCAGAGCTTCTTCGTGCGCGCCAAAGAACGCGGCTGCACGGCGCTCGAGGCCTTGTACGACCACTTCAGCGCCGGCGACGGCAGCGCGCTGGTCTACTTCCCGATCTTCAACTACAACGACGGCAACCTCGACACCGTGCGCCACATGCTCGACCACCCGCGCGCGCTGTTCTCGCTCGGCGACGCCGGCGCCCATGTGGGCACCGTCTGCGACGCCAGCTTCTCGACCTTTCTGCTCACCCATTGGGTGCGCGACCGCGCCCGCGACCGCCTGCCGCTGGAGCGCGCGGTGCAGATGCTCAGCGCGCGCAATGCCGACTACCTGGGCTTGACCGACCGCGGCCGCATCACCCCCGGCCAGCGCGCCGACCTCAACCTGATCGACCCCGAGCGCCTGAGCGTGGGCACGCCGCGCCTGGTGCGCGACCTGCCCGCCGGCGGCAAGCGTTTCCTGCAAAAAGCCCAGGGCTACCGCGGCACCTGGGTCGCCGGCCGCTGCGTCCAGCGTGACGGCGAGATCAGCGCCGAACGCCCCGGGCGCCTGGTGCGGCTGGGTCGCTGAGCAGCCGCCACCGGAATTGCCCATGAGCCCCCGCCGCCACACCCATCGTTCACCTGGCCGGCTGCTGCGGGCGTTGAGTGCCTTCATGCTGGCGCTGACGCTGTTGCCGGCGCTGGCCGCCGAGGCTGACGAGACCTGGGACTACCGCATCGAGCCCGGCGACACCTTGATCGGCGTCGCCCGCGAGCTGCTCGCCGAGCCGCAGCGCTGGCGCGATCTGCAGCGCCTGAACCGCGTCGGCAACCCGCGCCGGCTGCCGATCGGCGGCACGCTGCGGATTCCGCTGGCCTGGCTGCACACCGAAGCCAGCGTCGCCAGCGTCGTCATGAGCGCCGGCCCGGTCAGCTTGCTGCGCGGCAGCGCCGCGGCGCGCAGCGTCGCCGTAGGTGACAGCCTGCAAAGCGCCGACCGCTTGCAGACCGGCGAAGACGCCTCGACGATGATCGAGCTGGCCGACGGCACGCGCGTGCTGATGGCGCCCAAGAGCCGGCTGACACTGCACCAGCTGCTGCAGTACCGCGGCAGCGGCGGCCGCGCCTCGGTGCTGCAGCTGCACGAAGGCAGCGCCGAAACCCAGGTCCGGCCCGACGCGCCGCGGCCGCGCTTCGAACTGCGCACGCCGGTGCTGACGCTGGGCGTGCGCGGCACCGA
>JAUYAJ010000079.1 GCA_030693565.1 Rubrivivax sp. | reverse complement strand
CCGGTGCCGGCGCTGCCGCCTCGGGCTTGGCCGGCACGGTGTCGGCCGCTGCTGGGGCTGCCACCTTGCCGGTGCTGCGCGCAGCAGCGCCGGCGTCGCGCGCGGTTTCGATCGGGATGTCCACCGGCAGCGGCCGTGGCTGGCTGTCGAACAGCAGCGGCAAGCCGATGATGCCAATGGCGAGCAAGACCACCGCACCGATGAGCCGGCGCCGCGCCTGCACGCGCGCCAGTTGCACCGGGCCGGCGTCATCAGCAGGCGCACTCGGGTTCCGACGCGACTTGGGCGTCTTGTCTTTGCGGGGCAGAAAGGACGGCAGGGGCATGGGTGGGAGGGTCAGAGCCGCTCAACCGAGATGGCGGGCGGTCAGCCGGGGCAGGCCCTCCTGCAGCACCCCGCCCACGGTGTAGAACGATCCGAAGACGACGATTCTATCGGTTGGGTCGGCGGCGGCGGCCGCCGCCTGCAGCGCCAGCGCCGGCGTCGCATGGCCATGCGCGGTCACGCTGCGCCCGGCCGGAGCCGCCGGCTGCTGCTGCACCAACTCGGCAGCGCTGGCGGCGCGCGGTGTTGCCAGGTCGCAGAAATACCAGGCGTCGACCAGCGGCGCCATGCGCGCCAGCAGCGCGCCGATGTCTTTGTCGCGCATGGCGCCAAACACCGCCAGCGTGCGCGGGAAAAAACCCATCGCGTCCAGGTTCTGCGCCAGCGCCGCCACCGACTGCGCGTTGTGGGCGACGTCGAGCACCAGGGTGGGCTGGCCGGGAACAATCTGGAAACGCCCCGGCAGTTCGACCAGCGCGAGTCCGCTGCGCACGGCTTGGGCTGGCAGCGGCAGGCGCTCGCGCAGCGCTTCCAGCGCCGCGATCGCCCCCGAGGCGTTGAGCAACTGGTTGGCGCCGCGCAGCGCCGGGTAGGCCATGCCGGCGTAACGCCGGCCGCGCCCGCTCCAGGCCCATTGCTGGCGGTCGCCGGCGTGGTTGAAGTCGCGTCCGACCAGCCAGAGGTCGGCGCCGATCGCTTCGCCGTAGGCAATGACGCTGGCCGGCGGCAGCGGGTCGCTGACGATCGCCGGCCGGCCGGCGCGCATCACATGCGCCTTTTCGTGGCCGATGGATTCACGGTCAGGCCCGAGGTACTCGACATGGTCGATGTCGATGGCGGTGATGACGACGCAGTCGGCGTCTATCGTGTCCACCGCGTCGAGCCGGCCACCCAGGCCCACTTCCAGGATCACCAGATCGAGCGCGGCCATCGACAAGGCACGCAGGATCGCCAGCGTGGTGAACTCGAAATAGGTCAGCGCCGCGCCCTGGCGGGCGTCTTCGACGGCCTGGAAGTGCGGCAGCAAGGCCTCGGCGCCGACCATCTCGCCGTTGATGCGGCAGCGCTCCTCGAAGTGCACCAGGTGGGGCTTGCTGTACAGGCCGACGCGGTAGCCGGCTTGCAGCGCGATCGACTCGGTCATCGCGCAGGTCGAGCCCTTGCCATTGGTGCCGGCGACGGTGATCACCGGCACCGCGAAGCGCAGGCCCAGGCGGTCGCGCACGACGTTGACGCGTTCGAGCGTCATGTCGATGGTCTTCGGGTGCAGCCGCTCGCAATGCGCGAGCCAGTCTGCGAGGGTGGCGGGGTAGGTCATGGAATTGGAACCGGGCCGCGAACGGCCCGGCGCTGGGGGCTCATTCGAATCAGGCGACGGCGTCGGCGCTCTGGCGCTGCAGCATCGCCAGCGCCTGGGCAATCGTGGGGCGCAGCTGGCGGCGGTCGACGATCATGTCGAGCGCGCCCTTGGTGATCAGGAACTCCGAGCGCTGGAAGCCTTCGGGCAGCTTCTCGCGCACGGTGTTCTCGATCACCCGCGGACCGGCAAAGCCGATCAAGGCCTTGGGTTCGGCGATGACGACGTCGCCGATGAAGGCAAAGCTGGCGGAAACGCCACCCATCGTCGGGTCGGTCAGCACGCTGATGAAAGGCAAGCGCGCGCGCGCCAGCCGTGTCAGCGCGGCGTTGGTCTTGGCCATCTGCAACAGGCTGAGCAAGCCCTCCTGCATGCGCGCGCCGCCGGTGGCGGTGAAGCTGACGAAGGGTACTTTCTGTTCGACCGCGGTCTCGACGCCGCGCACGAAGCGCTCGCCAACCACCGAGCCCATCGATCCGCCCATGAAGTCGAACTCGAAGCA
>JAUYAJ010000067.1 GCA_030693565.1 Rubrivivax sp. | reverse complement strand
CTGCCGGCGAATACGAGGTCTCGCGGTGGTCGATGGGCGGGATGACGACGTTGGTGGCTCCCGGGAGGTCGGGGCCGGCCGCGGTCAGCTGGGTCGGCGTGCCCTTGGCACCGATCCACAAGCCGTCGGGCTGGGCGAACTTGTCGTTGTTGTCGGAGCGGATGGTCAACCACTGCACGCCGGGCGTGACCTCCAGGCCGTCGCTGCCGGCCGGCAGCAGTTCCCCGCGCGCGTTGCGCGGCGCGTTGAGCGCGCTCAGGAAGGGGCCGGTGCCGGAAAATTCGCTGCCTTCGCGAAAGCCCTTGATGGCCCAGACGCCGTGGTTGGGCGTGCCGCCCAGGACGGCGTGGCTGACCTTGTGGCTGTCGGCGCCGCCGCGCCGGAACTCGGTCACGATGTAGTTGCGGATCGCGTTGCCGCCGCGCGAGTTGCCCACCAGCACGACTTGCTTGGCGCCGGTGGCCTGCAACACCTTGTCGACCTCGGCTCTCAGGAAGGCCATGTGCTCGGCGCTGGAACTGCGCCCGGGCTGGGCCTTGGCGTCGTCGTCGCGCGCCAGCGGGTAAGGCGCGTTGAGGGCGAACAAGCGCTCGCGCGGCCAGCCGTTCGATTCGAAGCGCCACAGCGTGGTCTGCCACAGCGCGGCGCTGTCGCCGTTGCCATGGACGAAGACGATCGGTGGCCTGGCGCCCGGCGCTGGCGGCGTGGCGCAGGCGCCCAGCAGCAGCGATGCGGTCAGCAGGCCCAGGCTCAGCAAGTGGCGGCGTGTGGTCATCGTCGGGGTCCGGAAGTGAAGAAGGCGCTGTCAGCAGCGGCGCTGCGCATTATTGGGGCAGCGCCGACAATCGCGCATGGCCGCCAGCAGTCTTCTCGCCCTCATCGACGACATCGCCACCGTGCTCGACGATGTCGCCGTGCTCAGCAAGGTGGCGGCGAAAAAGACTGCCGGCGTGCTCGGCGACGACCTCGCGCTCAACGCCCAGCAAGTCAGCGGTGTGCGCGCCGAACGCGAGCTGCCGGTGGTCTGGGCGGTGGCCAAGGGCTCGCTGGTCAACAAGGCCATTCTGGTGCCGGCAGCGCTGCTGATCAGCGCAGTGGCGCCCTGGGCGGTGACGCCGCTGCTGATGCTGGGCGGCGCCTTCCTGTGCTATGAAGGCTTCGAGAAGCTGGCGCACCGATTCCTGCACCCGAAAGCCCAGGACCAGGCGCGACGCGACGCAGTGCGCAGTGCCTTGATCGACCCGCAGGTCGACCTGCGCGCGCTCGAGCGCGACAAGATCAAAGGCGCGGTGCGCACCGATTTCGTCCTCTCGGCCGAGATCGTCGCCATCACCTTGGGCACCGTGGCCGGCGCGCCTTTCGCGACCCGGCTGGCGGTGCTGTCGGCGATGGCGCTGCTGATGACGGTGGGCGTCTACGGGTTGGTGGCGGCCATCGTCAAGCTCGACGACGCCGGGCTGCACCTGAGCCAGCGCGCCGGCGCTGCGGCGCAGGCGCTCGGCGCCGCCATCCTGGCCGCCGCGCCGTGGTTGATGAAGAGCTTGTCGGTGGTCGGCACGGCGGCGATGTTCCTCGTCGGCGGCGGCATCCTGGTGCACGGCATCGTGCCGTTGCAGGCGCTGATCGAGCGTGCCAGCAGCAGTCTGGGCGGCATCGGCCAGATGCTGGCGCCGACGCTGCTCAATGGCGTTGCCGGCATCGTGGCCGGCGCGCTGGCGCTGGCGGCGCTGAGCGCCGCACAGCGCCTGCTGCGCCGGCTTACTTGACCGGCACGACGGCGATCAGTTCGACCTCGAAGTGCAGGATGGCGTTGGCCGGGATCGCGCTGCCGGCGCCGCGCTCGCCGTAGGCGATGGCGGCCGGGCAGGTCAGGCGCGCCTTGCCGCCCGGCTTCATGCGCTGCACGCCTTCGGTCCAGCAGGGAATGACGCGGTTGAGCGGGAACTCGGCCGGCTGGCCGCGCTTGTGAGAGCTGTCGAACTCGCGGCCGTCGGGGAAGGTGCCGCGGTAGTGGACCTTGACGGTGTCGGTGGCGGCCGGGCTGGCGCCACTGCCGTCTTTCAGCGACCGGTAGACCAGGCCGCTGGCGGTGACGACGGCGCCGGGTTCGGCGCTGGCTTTGGCGATGACGTCGCTTTGCGCCAGCGCGCTGGCTGGCAAGGCGACGAGGGCGGCGAGGGCGAGGGTGAGCAGGCGGGGCGTGGTGGGCACGTGGAGACTCCGTTCAAGAAATGGGGAAAGGCTGTCGCCGGGGCGGCGCCAGCCCTCACTTGGCCCAGCTGTCTTTCAGCGAGGTGATGCGGTTGAACACCAGCCGGCCGGCGCCATGGTCTTTGCGGTCGGTGACGAAATAGCCGTGGCGTTCGAACTGGAAACGTTCGTCGGCGCCGACCGCGGCCAGTGTCGGTTCGACGATGGCCTGGACGACACGCCGGCTGTCCGGGTTGAGAACGTCGCGGAAGTCGCGCTCGCCGGCGTCGGGCTGGGCTTGGGTGAACAAGCGGTCGAACAGCCGCACCTCGGCGGCGACACCGTCGTGGGCGCCGACCCAGCTGATCGTGCCTTTGACCTTGACGGCGTCGGCACCCGGGGTGCCGCTCTTGGTGTCGGCGATGAGCCTGGCGTGCACGGTGGTGACGCGGCCGGCGTCGTCCTTGTCGCAGCCGGTGCACTCGACCACCATGCCGTACTTCAGCCTCACCTTGTTGCCCGGGAAAAGGCGGAAGAAGCCTTTGGGTGGCAGCTCGGCGAAGTCGTCGCGCTCGATCCACACCACGGGCCCGAGGCCGAAGCTGCGCTGGCCGAGTTCGGGGCGCTGCGGGTGGGCCGGGGCCTGGCAGGGCTCGATGTGGGCGGCGTCGCCGAAGATCTCGACCCAGTTGTCCAGTTGCAGCGCCAGCGGGTCGAGCACGGCCATGGCGCGCGGCGCCTGGCCTTCGAGGTCGTCGCGCAAGGCGATGTCGAGCACGCTGTAGTCGACCCAGATGTTGGTCTTGCTGGCGCCGGTGTCCTCGGCCATCTTGCGCACGCTGGCCGGGGTGTAGCCGCGCCGGCGCAGGCCGGCCAGCGTGGGCATGCGCGGGTCGTCCCAGCCGTCGACATGGGCTTCGTCGACCAGCGCCTTGAGCTTGCGCTTGCTGGTGATGACGTAGCTGAGGTTGAGGCGGCCGAATTCGTACTGGTGCGGCAGCTGCATAACGTCCGGCGCCTGTTCGTCGAGCGCATGGGCCAGCAGCGGCGCGAACTGCCGCGCCTCGCCGGTCAGCAGTTCGAAGAAGGTGTCGAGGTCGCCGAGCACGGCGCTGCGGTCATGTTCCCAGCGCTGGAAGAGGGCGCGCATGCGCGCTTCGGCGGCGCTGGCGAACAGCTTGTCGGCATGGTTGTGGCAGTGCAGCGCAAATTCCTTGCCGCCCTCGAGACCCTGGCCGCGGATCTTGTCGACCAGCGCCAGCGCGCGCGCGAACTGCGGCGCGCGCAGCAGCGGCGCGAGGCGCTCGAGCGTCCAGTCGTAGAACGGCCGCTGGTCTTCGAATTCGAGCGTGCACAGGCTGTGGGTGATGTTCTCCAGTGCGTCCTCGATCGGATGGGCGAAGGCGTACATCGGGTAGATGCACCAGCGCTTGCCGGTGGCATGGTGCTCGGCGTGCTTGATGCGGTAGAGCGCCGGGTCGCGCAGGTTGATGTTCGGCGACGCCATGTCGATCCTGGCGCGGAGCACCATCGCGCCGTCGGCGTGGCGGCCGTCGCGCATCTCGCGCAGCCGCGCCAGGTTGTCTTGCGCGCTGCGCTGGCGGAACGGGCTGTCGGTGCCGGGGGTGGTGAAGTCACCGCGGCGGGCGCGCATCTGCTCGGCGCTTTGCTCGTCGACGTAGGCGTGCCCGGTTTCAACCAAGTACTCGGCGGCGCGGTACATGAAGTCGAAGTAGCTGCTGGCGTAATACAGGTGGCTGCGGCCCTGGGCGTCCCAGCGCCAGCCCAGCCAGTGCACCATCTCGATGATGGCGTCGACGTATTCCTGCTCTTCCTTCTCGGGGTTGGTGTCGTCGAAGCGCAGGTGGCAGATGCCGCCATGGTCGCGCGCCAGGCCGAAGTTCAGGCAGATGCTCTTGGCGTGGCCGATGTGCAGGTAGCCGTTGGGCTCGGGCGGGAAGCGGGTGCGGATGCGTGCCGGGTCGAGCGCGCCAGCGGCGTGGTGGTCGCCGTCACCGGGGCTGCCGGCAAAGCGGCGGCCGGCATCGCGGCCCTGGGCCAGGTCGCGCTCGATGATGGCGCGCAGGAAGTTGGCCGGTTTGGCGGCGTTGTCGTCTTTGGAGGCAGGGCCCATGGGTCATGCGGGACACGGGGGCCCGCCGCGGTCAACGCAGAGCGCTCATTCTATCGACCGGGTCCCTGGCTGCGCTCGCGCTCGCGCAAGCGCTCGACCTCGTCGGCCACCATGCGCTCGCGCATGCCGTCGCCGTAGATGCCGAAGGCGACGACGGCGCCGTGGATCGCCAGCCCCAGGCCCCACCAGCCCAGCGGCCACAAATGCCAGCGGTGACCGCCGCCGAGGTAGTTGATGGTCGCCAGCCCGAGGTTGACGAGCACGAAGACCAGCGCGTGCACGGCCCAGCCCAGTTTCATTTCGACGCGGCGCCGGGCGCGCCGCTGCAGCGGGTCTTCGTCGTGTCGGCTCATGCAAGGGCTCCTGCTGGGTTGCGTTGCTGTGCTGGCGGTCGGGCCCGGCGGTATGCCGCTCGACAGGCCCTTCCAGCGCAGAGCATAGAGCCGGCTGGTGATCAGGTGTTGGTTGAGCGCGCCCGCACCACCCGGCAGCGGTTCAGATCAGCAGCGCGCCGGCGCGCACAGCGCCGCGCAGCACGATCAGCGCGCCGCTACGGCGCCACCGGCGCCAGCAGGCGCACGATCTCGTCGCCCAGGTCCTCGAAGGTGCGCTCCTTGCAGACGAAGCCGCGCGCGCCGGCTTGCTGGGCCATCGCCATCAACTCGTCGCTGAGGCTGCCCGAGGTGATGATCAGCGGCAGGTCGGCGCGAATCTCCAGCGCGGCGCGGATCACGTCCAGTCCGGTCAGACCGGGCATCGAGTAGTCGGTGACAAGGATGTCGTAGGCCAGCGGCGCGGCGCGCAACGCCTCCAGCGCCAGCGCGCCGTCCTGCATGCAGGTGACGCGGAAACCGACCCGCGGCAGCAGCAGCTCGACCAGCAAGCTCATGGTTTCGTCGTCGTCGACATAAAGCACATGCTGGCCGGCGCCGCGCATGTCCAGCGGCATCGATTCGGTGCGCGGCGGCGCCGGCGGCGTCACCGGCTCGGGCAGCGTGGCCGGCAGATAGACGTGGAAGCAACTGCCGGCGCCGGGACTGCTCTGGACCACCAGCGCGCCGCGGTGCGCCTCGACGATGCTGGCCACCACCGGCAGCCCCAGGCCGGTGCCGGTGCCGGCGGACTTGGTGGTGAAGAAGGGCTGGAAGATGCGGGCACGAACGGCTTCGTCCATGCCGCAGCCGTTGTCGCGCACCCACAGGTGGGCCTGGCGCCCGGGCGCCACGCCGGGCGGCGTGGACTCGGTGTCAACCACGCGCGCCTGCAGCCCGATCTCGATGCGCCCGGGCGCGCCTTGCAACGCATGCCAGGCGTTGGTGCCCAGATTGAGCAACAGCTGGCTGATCTGGGTGGCGTCCATGTGGACTGCCAGCGCATCGGTGCTCAGCTCGGTGTGCAGCGTGACGCCGCTGGGCAAGGTGGCGCGCAGCAGGTCGACGCTTTCCTGCACCACGTCGCCGATCGGCTGCAAGCTCATGGCGGCCGGGCGGCGGCGGCTGAAGGACAGTATCTTCTGCACCAGGCTGCGGGCCCGCAGGCCGGCTTTGTGGATCTGCGTCAGGCTCGGTCGCGCCGGATCGTCGGCGGCCAGTTCCTGCAGCGCGACCTCGGCATTGCCCAGGATGGCGCCGACGATGTTGTTGAAGTCGTGGGCGATGCTGCTGGCCAGCGTGCCCACGGCCTCCATCTTCTGCGACTCCTGCAACTGGGCCTGGAGCTCGATGCGCGCGGCTTCGGCGGACTTGCGCGCGTCGATGTCGCTGCTGGTGCAGATCACGCGCAAAGGCGCGCCGTGGTCGTCGCGCGCCACCACCAGGCCGCGCACCAGCACCCACTTCCAGCCGCCGCTGCGGCAGCGCAGGCGCAACTCGCACTGCAGCGCCGGCGTTGTGCCGTCCAGGCAGGCCCGGTACAGCGGCAGCATGGTCCGCCAGTCGTCTTCGTGGACCCGGCCCATCCACTCGTCGGCGCTGCTGCCGATGTCGGCGGCGGCAAAGCCCAGCATCTCCTTGAAGCGCGGCGAATACAGGGTCTGGCCGCCCGGCAGCACGGTGTCCCACAGGCCGTCGCCCGAGCCCTCGATGGCAAAGCGCCAGCGCTTGTCGCTGTCCTGCGCAGTCTGCTCGGCGAGCTTGCGCGCGGTGATGTCGAAGTGGGTGACGACGACGTGCAAGGGGCCGTCGGCGGCGAGCTGGCGGATGCGCCCCATGAACCACTTGCGACCCGACTGCGTATCGCGGGCGAATTCGCCGTCGTAGCTGCTGCTGCGCCCGCTCAGGATGGCGCTCAAGGCGTCGGCAAACGCCAGCGCCCCCGGCGCCTGGCGCTGCGACTCGGCTGTGCAGGCGGCGAGGTAGTCGCCGCCCTCGACGACGTCCTGCGCGCCCGCCGGCAGCAAGGTGTCGCAGGTGCGCCAGGCTTCGTTGACCGAGCGGAGCAAGCCCATCTCGTCGAGCACGCAGACTTGCGCGGTCAAGCTGTCCAGGGTGGCCTGGGCGAGGTGCATCTCGCGCTTGCGCATCGACTGCAGGCGGTGCTGCGGGCCGATGTCGAGCAGCGTGTTGACGGCGCCGGTGAGCACGCCCTGGGCATCGAAGAGCGGCTGCGGGTGATGCAGGATGTGGTGGCGGCTGCCGTTCGGGCGCTCGATGACGATCTCATGGCCCTGCACCGGCCGGCGCTCGCGCAGGCAGATCGCCATCGGGCAGCGCTGCGCTGGCAGCGGTCGGCCGTCGGTGTCGAAGCTGCGCCAGGCGCCAGTCCAGCGGTCTTGCCCCAGCACGGGTTCGCGACCCCACAGCGCTGCGGCGGCGTTGTTGAAGTAGGTGATGCGGCCTTCGGCGTCGCAGGCATAGACCGCCTGCGTGAGCGACTGCATCATCTGGCGGTAGTGATGGTCGGGGGCGACTGCGGGCGCGCCTGTGGCAGGCGCGGGTGCCGCCGCCTTGGGCCGCAGTTCCGCCAACGCGCCCGGCAGGCGCTGGAATTCGGTGGACTTGTCGAGGAATTCGGTCACCCCCAGCAGTTGCCAGCGCCGCCGCACCTCGGCGCTGGAGCTGTTGCTGACGACGATGACCGGGCAGCGCGCGGCGCTGCGCTGAATGGCCTCGAGCACGGCGTAGCCCGAGCCGTCGGCCAGTTGCAGGTCGAGCACGACGGCGTCGGGCCGGTTGTCGTGGAAGCTGACCAGCGCGCCGGCCACGGTGGCTTCCTCGCCGACCACGCGAACCCGGCCGTCTTCTTCGACCAGGGCGCGCAGGCGCTCGCGCACGGGCAGCGAGTCTTCGACCAGGAGGACTCGCAGGGCGGTCGGGAAGGTGGTATCCAGCATGCCTTCACGATAGGCGCACAACCCGGCCGCGCCCAGTGGCCGGGGACCCGATGTCGTGTGGTGAAGCCGCGCGGCCGCTGTCAGTGAAACTGACTACAAGTCGCGGTTGACCGCCCCGGCGCGTTCAGCCTAGGTTCAGTCCACCAGGCCATGCTTGAGCGCATAGCGCGTCAGCTCGACGTTGGAACTCAGCCCGAGCTTGTCGGCGATCCGGCTGCGGTAGGTGGCGACGGTCTTGTCGCTGAGGTTGAGGCTGGCCGCAACTTCCTTGACGGTGCGGCCGCGTGCGACCTGGCGCAGCACTTCGAGCTCGCGCGCCGACAGCGTCTCATGCGCTGCCTGCACATGGTCACTGCCCAGCACCGTGGCCAGGTGCTCGGCCAGGCTGGCGCTGACATAGCGGCCGCCGGCGAGCACGCGCTGCACGGCCAGCAGCATCTCGTCGGCCAGGCTGGTCTTGGTCAGGTAGCCGGCGGCGCCGAGCTTGAAGGCCCGGACGGCGAATTCCTGCTCGGGATAGGCGCTCAGCACCAGCACCGGGGCACCGGGACAGCGCTGACGGGCGTCGCCGATGAGGTCAAGGCCGCTGCCATCGGCCAGGTTGATGTCGAGCAGCACCAGGTCCCAGGGTTGGCGTGCCAGCGCTTCGCGCGCAGCCGGCAGCTGGCCGACCTCGCCGAATTCGGCCGTTGGCCAGGCTTCGGCCAGCAGCTGGCGCAAACCGCGGCGCACGATGTCGTGATCGTCGACCAGCAGGATGCGCATGTCAGAGCTTCCCGGCCGCAGCGGCGGTGCCGGGTGCCGATGGCGGGTTTGGCGGGAAGCGGCTGGGGGAGACCTGCATGTCAGGGTCCGTTCTTCGAGTGCGGTTCGGATGCTGCCAAGGGCACTTCGACGATGACGCGCAGGCCCTGGGGCACGACAGCTTCGAGCCGCACGCTGCCGCCGCATTGCAGGGCGCGCTCGCGCATGCCCAGCAAGCCCAGCGAATCGGCACGGAACTGCGCTGCCAGGTCGGTGCCGACGCCGTCATCCTCGACCTCCATCAGCACAGCGTCGCCGCGCGGGCTCAGGCGCAGCCGCACTATCACCTGCTGCGCCTGGGCGTGCCGCGTCACGTTGGTCAGCGCCTCCTGGCAGATGTAGTACAGCTCGTTGGCGAGCGCCGGCGCCAGGTCTGGCACGGCGTCATCGCAGACGAAGTCGCAGGCAATGCCGGTGCGCTGCTGCAGTTGGCGCGCTCGCTGCGCCAGCGCCGCCGGAAGCCCGAGCTGATCGAGCACACCCGGGCGCAGCTCGGAGGCCAGGCGCTGCACGGTGGCGATGGTCATGTCGGTGAGCGCCGAGGCGGCGACGACACGGTCGAGCACCGGCACCAGGGGCACCGGCAAGCCCGAGTCGCTCAGGCGGCGCTCGATCCAGCGCAAGTCCATCTTCAACCCGGTCAGTTGCTGGCCGAGTTCGTCGTGCACCTCGCGGGCGATGCGCGTGCGCTCTTCTTCTTGCGCAAACTGCAGCCGCTGCAGCAAGGCGCGCAATGCCTCGCGCGAGTCGAGTACCTGCTGGGTGGCGCGGCGCTGTTCGGTGACGTCATGGGCCATCGCCACCCAGGCTGGCCGGCCGTCGATGTCGAGCGCTTGCCAGCTCACTTCGGCCTCGATGATTGCGCCCGACTTGACGCGCAATTGCCACAGCTGAGGCGGGTTGCCGTGCAAGCTGGTGGCAGCCAGCGCAGCGCGCAGCCTGGGTGCCAGGCCGGGCGCCAGCAAGTCCTCGACCGACAAGACCATGAACTCGTCGCGGCTGTAGCCGAAGTGGCGCAGCGCCGAGTCGTTGACCAGCAGGCAGGCCAGCGACTTGGCGTCGCGTATCCACATCGGGTGCGGGTTGGCCTCGAACAGCTGGCGATAGCGGGCGGCGGCGTCGCGCAGGGCGGCGTCGGCGCGCATGCGCTCGGTGGTGTCGCGCAGGATGACGGTGAGGAAACGCCGGCCTTCCTGGGTCAGCTGCGAGATCGATGCTTCGATGGGGAATTCGCTGCCGTCGGCGCGCAAACCGCTCAAGGCGCCTAGCGCGCCCTTCACGCCCATCGGCCGGCTGGTCTTGCCGTCGGCAGCGAAGTGGCGAATGTGCTCGGCATGGCGATCACGCGCCGCCAGCGGCAGCAAGCGGTCGATGGACTGGCCTTGCAACTGCGCCGCCGTCCAGCCGAACATGCGTTCGGCGGCGGGGTTGAAGAGCACGATGCGCTGCTCGTCGTCGATGCTGACGATGGCGTCCATTGCCGAGTCGAGAATGCCTTGCAGGCGGCTGCGCGCCTGGGCCAGCGCGGCTTCGGCGCGGCGGCGGTCGTCGATGTCGCTGACGACTGAAATGAAGTAGCTCGGTGCGCCGTCGTCGCCCCGCACGAGTGACACCACGAGCTGGATCCAGACTGCCTCGCCGCTCTTGCGCAGGTAGCGCTTTTCGAGCGAATAGGTGTTCATCTCGCCGGCGAGCAGGCGCTGCACCAGGCCCAGGTCGGCGCCCAGGTCGTCGGCGTGGGTGATGTCCTGGTAACGCAGCAGTTCCAGTTCGGCCGCGCTGTAGCCGACGATGTCGCACAGGCGCTGGTTGATGCGCAGCCAGCGGCCGTCCAGGCCGACCAAGGCAACGCCTACCGCGGCTTGCTCGAAGGTGGCGCGAAAGCGCGCCTCGCTGTCACGCAAAGCGCTTTCAGCGGCCTTGCGTTCGGTGACGTCGACATGGGTGCCCATCATGCGCAAGGCCTGGCCGTGGTCGTCCAGCACCAGCGTGGCGCGGCTGAGGATGTGGCGGTAGCTGCCGCTGCGGTGGCGCAGTCGCAGCTCGGAGCGGTAGTCGGGCCCGTGCTGCTGCTGGTAGTCGCCCAGCGTGCGCAGGGCGCGATCGAGGTCGTCGGGGTGGATGCGCGAGCGCCATTCCTCGAAGCTGTCGCCGACGTCGTCGTCGGCGCAGCCGAGCTGGCGTTTCCACTCGGCCGAATAGTGCACACGCTGGGTTCCCAGGTCCCAGTCCCAAAGCCCGATCCGGCCGGCGCTGGCGGCGAGTTGCAGGCGCTGCGCGCTGTCGCTCAAGGCCTGGTTGAGCGCGCTGCGGCGCGCCAGTTCGCGCAGCACCAGCCAGCCCAGCCAGGCGAGCAGGCCGGTGAAGGCCAGCGCCGCCGCGCCGGTGGCAATGGCGGCGTGGCGCCAGTCGGCCAGGTGCTCGGCTTCGTCCAGCCCGACCAGCAGCACCAGCGGCCGCCCCGCTACGCGCCGGTAGGCATAGACGCGCTCGATGCCGTCGACGGCGCTGCGCATGCGGTATGTGCCAACCGGCTCGCGGTCCAGCAGGGCGACGAAGGGCGGCGGCGGCATCGAGACCTTGCCTTGCCGTGCCGCGGCGGCCGGGGAACGCACGATCAACGTGCCGTCCAGGCGCAGCACCGACAACGAGCCGCCGCTGCCGACGCTGAGTGAGCCATAGAACTGCTCGAAGTACTGCGGCTCGATGGCGGCGGCGACGATGCCGGCAAAGCTGCCGTCGCCGCGGTTGATGCGACGGCTGGCGGCCAGCGTCCAGACGCCCAGCCGGCTGAGGATGGGCGGGTCCAGGTACATGCCGAGCTCGGCGCTGTCGCGATGGACGCGGAAGTAGGCTCGCTCCGACAGGTTGTACTGACCGGGCAGGTTGTCGCTGTCGTGGATCATCTGGCCGTCGGCGTCCAGGATCCAGATCGCCCGCACATGCGGCAGGTTGGTCAGGTTGGCGCGCAGCAACGCATGGATCTCGGGGTCGCGCGCATTGCCGCGGCCCGGCAGGATCTGCAGCGCGCGCGCCACCGAGCTGAGGGTGACGTCGACAGCGTCGATGCTGCCGCGCGCATGCTCCTCGGTGACACGAACCAGGTCTTGCGCCGTTTGTTCAACGCGCTGGACCAGCGCCTGGCGCTGCTGCACCAGTGCAAAGGTGACGAGGCCGACGATGAGGGCGACCAGCAGGGCGACCGTGCCGGCGATGAGGTACTGAAGGCGGCGGTCGGGGCTGGGCATCCGTTGCGCCTCGGTCAGGGTGGCTTTCATCGGCAGCGGGAGGCCCAAGGCCTTCTTGGGGCTTTTATCGGAAATTGGCACCGCCCGCCATCGATGGTTTCATCGCCGCCGCGCCATCGCCGCGCGGCATGCGCTCAGCGCCGGCGCTTGCTGCCGCCGAGCAGCGAGCCGAGCACGCCGCGGATGATCTCGCGGCCGACCGCCGAACCCATGCTGCGCACCGCCGAGGTCGCGGCCGCTTGCGCGAGCCCGGGGCGCTGGCCGCCGCGCGGGCCGGTGCTGCCGAACAGCATGTCTTTGAGGCTGCCCATCAGGCCGCCGCCGTCGCTGCTGCTGCCGCCGGCAGCGCCTGGCGCCGGCGCCGCAGCGCTGCCGAGTGCACGCGCCTTCAGGTGTTCGTAGGCCGACTCGCGATCCTCGGTCTTTTCATAGGCGCCTGCCACCAGCGAGCCGGCGGTCACGGCCTGGCGCTGCGCCGGCGTGATCGGGCCGATCTGGCTGCCTGGCGGCAGCACGAAGACACGTTCGGTGACGCTGGGCCGGCCTTTGGCGTCGAGGAAGCTGACCAGCGCCTCGCCGACGGCCAGCTCGGTGATGGCGCTGGCCATGTCGCCGATGGCCGGGTTGGCGCGCATGGTCTCGGCAGCCGCTTTCACCGCTTTCTGGTCGCGCGGCGTGAAGGCGCGCAAGGCGTGCTGGACACGGTTGCCGAGCTGGGCCAGCACGCTGTCGGGCAGGTCGAGCGGGTTCTGGGTGACGAAGTAGACGCCGACACCCTTGGAGCGCACCAGTCGCACCACCAGTTCGATGCGTTCGATCAGCGCTTTGGGGGCGTCGTTGAAGAGCAGGTGGGCTTCGTCGAAGAAGAACACCAGCTTGGGTTTGTCGAGGTCGCCGACCTCGGGCAGCATCTCGAACAGCTCCGACAGCATCCACAGCAGGAAGGTGGCGTACAGGCGCGGGGCGTTCATCAGCTTGTCGGC
>JAUYAJ010000054.1 GCA_030693565.1 Rubrivivax sp. | reverse complement strand
GCCGACAGCAGTTCGTGCAGCCAGCCGCCGGCACCCTTGACCTTGATGTTGTAGAAGATGCACACCAGCAGCACCGACAGCGACAAACCCATCGTCACCGACAGGTCGGCGGTCGGCACGACGCGCATGTAGTTGATGCCCACCGAGGCGCCGAGCACCGGCAGCAGGTCGACCGGCAGCAAGTCCATCGCGTTCATCAGGAAGATCCAGATGAACACCGTCAGCGCCAGCGGCGCGACCAGCTTGCGGCTTTCGGCGTTGTGGACGATGCCCTTGGCCTGGGTCTCGACCATCTCGACCATCATCTCGATGGCGGCCTGGTAGCGCCCGGGCACGCCCGAGGTCGCCTTGCGCGCAGCCAGCCACAGCAACCAGCAGGTCAGCACGCCCAGGCTCGCAGCCCAGAACACCGAGTCGAGGTTGACGACGGAAAAATCGACCACCGCGGTCTGCTTCTGGTTCTGCAGGTGCGCCAGGTGGTGGACGATGTACTCGCCCGCGCTGGGTGCTGTGCCTTCGACTGCCATGTGCGTGTCGTCCCGTGTTTCGTCTCGTCAACGGCCGCGCCACAACAGCGCCAGCCAATACACCTTCATGCAGACCACCAGGCCGGTCAGCAACGCCAACCAGCTCAAGGGCTGCACGATCTTCGGCGCCAGCATCAGCATGGCGACCGAAACCGCAATTTTCACCGACTCCCACAACATGAAGCTGACGGCGCTGGCGCCGGGCGACTTGCTGCTGAGCGGACTGGTCATGCCGCGTGCCATCAAGGCCCCCGGCAACACCACCGTGGCGGCGCCATACAGCACCGACCACGCCACCTCCTGCCTGCCGGTGAACAGCCCCGCGAGCAGGGCCGCCACCACACCCACCACGACCTGGGCGGCGATCACCCGCCACGGTGACAGTGGCGGTTGACTCACACGCAAGGCCTGCGCCGCTTCTCGGGTCAGCGGCTTGAAAGCAAGGTCTGCCGAATCCTGCTCATCGTCCCAGCGGTCGGCCCGGTTATTCCGTTCGATCGCCATGAAGATGATGCGGTGTGGGCAGCAAAGCCTCGGAATTATACGAAGAAACCCGCAGACCTCCGAATCAGCCCCCGCGAACGCAGGCCCGGCCAGTGCCGATGCGATGATGCGACGCATGCCGAAACCCCTGACTCGCACGCTGCTCACGCTGGCCACCGGGCTGGTGCTGGCCGCCTGCAGCGCGCCCAATCCCTACTACGACGGCAGTCGTTCGCACCACCGGCCAGGCGGGTTCCAGAACAACCACCGCGACTTCGAGACCAAGTCGCTGGCCGAGCTCGTGCGCTGGCGCTTGGCCGCCTACCAGGCCAACCGGCCCGCGCCGGCGCTGGCGCCGACGCCGCGCGTCGCCCCCGACCTGGAATTCCTGCGCGCCAACGCGGCCGCTGGCAGCGCGATGCAGCCGGCGCTGACCTGGATCGGCCACGCCAGCGTGCTGGCCCAGTTCGGCGGCCTGAACCTGATCACCGACCCGATGTTCTCGCAGCGCGCCTCGCCGCTGAGCTGGATCGGGCCGACGCGCGCCCAGCCGCCCGGGGTGGCGCTGGCGGAGCTGCCGCGCATCGACATCGTGATGATTTCGCACAACCACTACGACCACCTTGACGTTGCCAGCGTGCAGGCGCTGCAGGCGCAAAACGGCGGGCCGCCGCTGTTCGTCGTGCCGCTGGGCCTGGGGCCCTGGCTGATGGCGCGCGGCATCACCCGCGTCGTCGAACTCGACTGGTGGCAGGCCCACAGCGTCGGCGCCGTCGAGCTCGTGCTGACGCCCGTGCGCCACTGGTCGGGCCGCGGGCTGACCGACCGCATGGCCACGCTGTGGGGCGGCTTTGCGGTGTTCGCGCCGGACTTCCACCTCTTCTTCGCCGGCGACACCGGCTACAGCCCCGACTTCACCGACATCCGCCAGCGCTTCGCCGCCCGCCAGGCTGAAGGCGGCGGCTTCGACATCGCCTTGCTGCCGGTCGGCGCCTACGCCCCGCGCTGGTTCATGGCCGACCAGCACATCGACCCCACGCAAGCGGTGCAAGTCCACCGCGACCTCGGCGCCAAGCGCTCGCTCGGCGTGCACTGGGGTACTTTCGAGCTCACCGACGAGTCGCTCGACGCGCCGGTGGCAGCGCTGGCCGCAGCGCGCGCCCAAGCCGGCCTGGCCGAGGCCGACTTCTTCCTGCTCGCCATCGGCCAGACCCGGCGGCTGCCGCGCCGCTCGCCATGACATCATGCGCGCCGCCCCGCCGCCGACGGAACCCCAGCGGCACCAACCGGCTCTGACGTCGATGATCCTGCCGCAACTCCTGCTCGCCGCCGCCCTGGCCGTCCCGCTGCTGAGCAGCGCCCAGCCGCTGCCGCCGGCCGTCGTCACGACACCGCAGGTGCGCGCCGAGCTGGTCGCCCATGCGCCCGAAGGCGTCGGTGCCGGCAAGCCGCTGTGGCTGGGGCTGAAGATCGTCCACCAGCCGCACTGGCACACCTACTGGAAGAACCCGGGCGACTCCGGCCTGCCGACGACGCTGGAATGGCAGCTGCCGGCCGGCGTCAGCGCCGGCGAGATCGCCTGGCCGACGCCCAAGAAGCTGCCCATCGGCCCGCTGCTGAACTTCGGCTACGAAGACACGGTGTTGCTGCCGGTGGCGGTCCAGGTGCCGGCCGGCTTCCAGGGCGACAAGCTGACGGTGCGGCTGCAAGCCGAGTGGCTGGTCTGCAAGGAAGTCTGCATCCCCGAATCGGGCGAGTTCGGCCTCAACGTGCCGGTGGCCGCGGCCACCGCCGGCCATGGCGCGCTGTTCGCCGCCGCCCGCGCCGCCATGCCGCAAGCCGTGCCCGGCGCCAGCGCCAGCGCTGAAGTCCAGCCCGACACGCTGGTCGTGCGCGTCAGCGGCCTGCCCAGCGCCTGGCAAGGCCGCACGCTGGCCTTCTTCCCGGAAACGCCGGGCGTGATCGCCAATGCGGCGCCCGTGCGCAGTTCATGGGACGGCGCCACCTGGGTCGCCCGGGTGGCGCTGGACCCGCAGCGCAGCGCCGGCCCGGCCACCTTGCCCGCCGTGCTCACCACCG
The DNA here is from genome assembly GCA_030693565.1 of Rubrivivax sp. GTDB lineage: Bacteria > Pseudomonadota > Gammaproteobacteria > Burkholderiales > Burkholderiaceae_C > Rubrivivax. The sequence continues at coordinate 936 of JAUYAJ010000054.1, read as the reverse complement.
ACGGCCAGGCCGCCGGTCTGCAAGTGCAGGTGGCGGTGACAACGCCTTGGCCGCCACTGGTGCGCGCAGCTCCGCCGCCCTCGCTGGGTGACGCCGTCGTCAGTGCGCCGGCAGCGCCGGCGCTCAGCCTGCCGCTGGCCTTGCTGCTGGCGATGGTCGGTGGCGCGCTGCTCAACCTGATGCCTTGTGTGTTCCCGGTGCTGTCGCTCAAGGTGATGGGCTTTGCCAAACACGCCCACGACCGCCGGGCGCTGATCAGCGGCGGCCTGGCCTACACGGCCGGTGTCGTGCTGTCTTTTGTGGCCCTGGCGGCGCTGCTGCTGGTGCTGCGCGCCGGCGGCGAGCAGCTGGGCTGGGGCTTCCAGCTGCAAAGCCCGGGCGTCATCGCCGTGCTGGCGGCCTTGTTCACGCTGATCGGCCTCAACCTGGCCGGCGTCTTCGAGTTCGGCTCGATGCTGCCCAGCGGCCTGGCATCGCTGCGCCTGCGCCACCCGCTGGTCGACTCGCTGCTCACCGGCGTGCTGGCGGTGGCGGTGGCCTCACCGTGCACGGCGCCGTTCATGGGCGCCTCGCTCGGGCTGGCGATGACGCTGCCGACAGCGCAGGCGCTGAGCGTCTTCGCCGCGCTCGGCCTGGGCATGGCCTTGCCCTACCTGGCGGCCAGCGCCTGGCCGGGGCTGGCGCGCGCGCTGCCGCGGCCGGGCGTCTGGATGGCGCATTTCAAGACCGTGATGGCGTTCCCGATGTTCGCCACCGTGGTCTGGCTGATCTGGGTGCTGGGCCAGCAGGTCGGCATCGACGGCGCCGCCGCCTTGCTCGGCACGCTGGTGGCGCTGGCATTCGTGGCCTGGGCGCTGGGTTCGGCCGCGCTCGGCCGGCGCGCGCGCGCTGGTTTTGGCGTCAGCGCCGTGCTGCTGCTGGGCGCCGCGCTGGCCT
>JAUYAJ010000460.1 GCA_030693565.1 Rubrivivax sp. | reverse complement strand
CAGCAGCGACGCGTGCAGCAGCGCCAGCGGGCCGTAGAAGCTCGGGTGGTAGGGCACGGCGACACGCAGCACGGCGGGGAAGATGATCGGCGCGTGGCCGAACACCATCGAGAACACGAACCCCAGCGCGAGCGCGTGCAGCGCGGCGTCGTGACTGCGTGATCCCGGCAGCAAGCCGCCCGCGGCCAGGATCGTGGCGCCGCCGACGGCGAGCCAGAAGTAGCCCGACAGCAGGCACACCGCGATGAAGCGTGTCAGCCCCTGGTCGCGCACGGTGCGCCGGGCGATGTCCTGCTTGAGCAGCCACAGCGCCAGGCCGAACAGGCTGGCACCGAAGAGAAGCTGGCCCCAGGCCGCGCCGGCGCCCAGCAGGCCCAGCAGCAGCAGCGCGACCAGCGCGGCGAAGACCCGGCTCGCCAGCACCGATGGCGGCAGAAAGCGCGACAGTTCCAGCCGTTCGCCGGCGATCGTGAGGATCAGGAACGCCAGCCACCAGGGCACGGCCGCGTGCACCGGGCTGCCCGCCAGCCAGAGCGCGTTGCCGACCGCCCAGCAGGCCCCACCGACGGCCATCGTGAAGGTGAACAGCGCGGTCTGGCGGCGCCAGATGTCGATCGACGCTGCCAGCAGCAGCACGCTGGCGGCGAGGAAAAGCGCGGCCGCCAGCGCCGGTTCGGTGTGCACCGCGGCCACGCCGCCCAGGCCGGCGAGCAAGGGGCCGAGGTAGGCCCAGCCGCGGCCGATCGCCACCGCGCGCTCCAGGCTGATGACGACGCCGAAGAAGCCGCAGACCATCAGCGGCCCGTGCAGCGCGGCGGCGGCCACCGACAGCGCCGGCATGCTCCAGCCCAGCCGCGCCAGCCCGGCCGTGCTGCCGACGAACAGGCCGATGAAGCCGAGCATCAGCAAGGGCAGCCGCCAGCGCGGCGGCAGGCCGCCGGCGCGCGCCGGCGCGGGCTCGGCGGTGCTCAAAAGTTCCAGCCGAAGCGTTCGCGTGCCAGGCCGCTCATGCGCTCGGGCGTCCACGGCGGGTCCCAGACCAGGCGGATGTCCAGCGCGGTGCCAGCGGGCAGCGCGGCGGCGACGGCGTCGCACGCCTGCTCGACGATCATCTCGGCCATCGGGCAGGCGGCGGTCGTCATCGTCAGATCGATCCGCACCGCCTGCGCCGTGACCTCGATGTCGCAGACCAGACCGAGGTCGACGATGTTCATGCCGGCCTCGGGGTCGTCGACCAGGCGCAGGGCGTCGCGCACCAGGTCGTCGTCAGGCAGCGTGTCCATCAAGCCATTCTGCGCGATCAGTCCAGCGGGCGCGCGAAAGCCAGGCGCTGCGCGGGCGCGAAGCCGGCGCCGAACAGGAAGCCGAGCATCGGCAGTTCGCCCGCCGTCACCACGGTCTCGACGCGCTCGACGCGCAGCGCGCCGAGGTTGGCGAACAGCTGCGACAGCAGTGCGCGGCCGACGCCGCGGCGCGCGTATTCCGGGTCCACGCCCAGGGTGTCGATCACCGCCACCGGTTCGGTGCGGCCGAAGTCGCCGCGGTCCACGCGCGCCATCAGGTAGCCGACGTTCGCACCGTCGCGCCGCGCGGCCAGCGAGATGCGCAGGCCGGCATCGTCGAGCGCCTCGCTGAGCTTGGCCTGCAGGTAGGCGCTGCGGTCGCGCCCGGTGATGCCGCGGTCGATGCGCACGATGTCGGCCAGGTCGGCCGGCGTCATCGAGACCACGTCGGCGCTGTCGCGCGCCAGTCGCTCGAAGTCGTTGCCGGCGCCGATGCCGAAGCTGATCTCGTGGCCCGGGCCGGCACCGACCGGCAGCTCGAGCGCGTCGTCGCGTTCGGGCAGGTAGCTGCCGCCGTCGACCGCGCAGTCGACGACGTAGGCCGGCGCGAGCCGAAAGCCGGTGTGGTCCAGCCAGCGCAGCATGTTGGCGTCGTTCCAGGTTGCCAGCGTGCGCAGCTCGCGCACGCCGTGGCGGCGCGCCCACTGGCAGAGCAGCTCGAACAGCTGGCTGCCCACGCCGTGGCCGCGCAGGTCGGCGCGCACGCCGACCAGTTCAAGCCGTAGCGCGCGCCCGCCGCGGCCGAACTCGTCTTCGAGCACGCGGGCCAGCATGTGGCCGGCCAGGCGCTCGCCGTCGCAGGCCGCGAACTGGGCGTGCAGCGCCGGATCGCGGCGCGCTGCGGCGAGCCGTCGCTCGACATAAGCGGCGCGCGATCGGCCTTCGATGACAGCGTCGATCGCGATCACCTCGGGCAGGTCGTCCGGGGTCAGCGCGCGCAGCGTCAGCGGGGGGGTGGCCAGGGCTTCCATCCGGGTCTCCTGTCGGTTTGCGCTCACGCCGATGCGTAGGCGAATGCCAGTTCACGGTCGGTGTCGTCGTCGAGCAGGTCGTCGAGCATCGGCAGCAGCGCCATCGTCTCTTTCTGGATGTGGGCGACCTGGCGCTCCACCATCTCGAGTGCGCCGCGGCGCAGCGCGTCGAACTGCGCGTCGTCCAGCGTGCCGTCGGCGGCGGCGCGCGCCAGCGGCAGGATCTCGCCGGCCACTTCGCGCATCGCGTCGTGCTCTTCGGTCAGCAACTCGGTGATGTCGCTGTCGCCGGCATCGGCCAGGCGGCTGAACAGCTCGCCTTCCTCGAAGTCGAAATGGCGTCCGATGTCGTGTTCGATCAGGCGCACGAAGTCGCTCGCCAAGCGCCTGAAGTCGGGTTCGCTGCGCACGCCCTGGCGCGCCAGCGCCTGCTCGACGCGGCCCAGCAGGTCCAGGCTCGCGCGGTGTTCGGTGTCCAGCGCTTGGCTGACCTGGCGCATGAAGTTCACGGGCAATCCCATAATGGTAAGACGTTACCAGAATAACGATGGCTGCCGGGCCGGCTTTGAGCCATCTCAAGTCGGGCGCTGAACGGCGGCCGCCGTGCCGGCGCGCAGGCGCTGCAGCAGGATGATGAAGAAGACGCCGAAAGCGGCCGCGCCGGCGGCGCCGACCGCCCCCGCCAGCGCCGCGAGCAGCGCGCTGTCGGTCAGCAGCGCCAGCACCAGCCCGGCCAGTGCTGCCAGGTGGCAACGCAGGTGCAACGCCAGCGGCCGCTGCGCGCTCAGCGACGACGGTGTCGGCGGCCGCTTGCCGCTGCCGGCGGCGTGCATCGAGGCCAGGAAAGGCAGCACGCGCTGCAGGATGCCGAGCAGGAAGCTCAGCAGCCAGCCGAAGATCAGCGCCAGCG
>JAUYAJ010000459.1 GCA_030693565.1 Rubrivivax sp. | reverse complement strand
CGCGCGCCTGGCCGCTGCCCAGGCGCGTGCCGACAAGGCCGCCGTCACCACGGCGAAGCGGGCCGGCGCGCAGGCTGGTGTGAAGACCTCGGTTCGGGCTGCGGCCAAGAAGGCTGCCGCCAAGCCTGCATCAGCGCAGATGCCCGTCCGGGCAGCGCGCAGCGCCAAAGCACCGGCCGTCGCTCCGAGCACAGCCGGCGTGGGTGTCGATCCCGGCAGCGAACGCGCCCGTACCGAGGCCAAGATGGTCCAGCTGGCGGCGGCACGGACGCGCCCGATCCAGGGCCACATTTCTGGCGCCGGGCGGCGCACGCAAGCCAAGCGCGACGCGCGCCGCTGAAGGCCCGCGTTCCATGGCTGGTCGCGCCGGGCGCCGCGCCTGGCCAGTGCTGACGCGTCGGGCTCGCAGTAGACGGCGACTGGCTTCGGCAGGCGGTCGCTCAGAGATACGGTGACAGCAATCGCGCCAGCCCGTTGCGCAGGCGCGCTGCCGGCGGCAGCGCCCGAAGTTCGGCGGCTTCGAGTCTGCGGGCGCCCGCGATGCGGGCCGCGGCGATCCGGTCGAGCCGGTGCGCCAGTGCGTCGTCGTAACACTCGACGTTGTATTCGAAGTTCAGGCGCAGGCTGCGCGCGTCCCAGTTCGTCGAGCCGATCAGCGACCACGTTTCGTCGACGAGAAACAGCTTGGTATGGTCGAACGGCGCCGGGCTCAGGTGCACGCGGCAGCCGCTGGCGATCAGTTCGAGCAACTGCGGGCGTGTCGCCCAGTCCATCACGCGCAGGTTGCTGCGTTCGGGCATCACGATGTCCACCGCCACCCCGCGCAGCGCGGTGATCTTCAGCGCGGCGATCACCGTCTCGTCGGGCAGAAAATAGGGCGTCACGATGCACACGCGTGCGCGGGCCACTGCCAGCGCACCCAGGATCACCTGCGGCATGTTGTCGATGTCGGCGTCGGGCCCGTCGGGAATGCCGCGCGCCAGCACCGGGCCGCACGCGCCAGGCGCGCCGAACCACGGCTCGCCGTGCAGCGCTTCGCCACTGGCGAAGGCCCAATCCATCGCGAAGGTGCGCTGCAGGTCGGTGACGATGGGGCCCTGGACGGCGAAGTGCAGGCAGCGCACCGGGTGCGCGGGCTGGCGCGCGCGCCAATGGCCGTGGCGGATGTTCATCCCACCCGCGAAGCCGATGTGGCCATCCACCACCATGATCTTGCGGTGGTTGCGCAGGTTCGCGTAGCGCGAGCGCAAAGGGTTGTGCGTGGGCAGGAAGGCCCGCGCCGGCACGCCGGCCCGGCGCAGGGCGCCGAGCATGTTCGGTCGGCTGTAGCGCACCCCCAGGCCGTCGATCAGCACGCGCACCGCCACGCCGCGTTCATGGGCGTTGCGCAGCGACTGCAGGAAGGCCTGCCCGGCAGCGTCGTTGTCGAAGATGTAGCTGGCCAGCGTCACCGAGCGTGCGGCCTGATCGATCGCGGCCAGCATGGCCGGGTAGGCCGCGTCACCGTCCTCCAGCGGCTCGATGCGGTTGCCTGCCAGCAGCGCCTGGCCGGTGAGGCGGGCGCACAGGCGCTCCAGCCCGCCCAGGCCGGGGTCGCGGCGGGACCATTCGCCGACCGCCGCGGCCGGGGGCTCTTCGCCCGCCTGCCGGGGCTCGCGATTCCAGGCTTCGCGCAGCCCCAGCGCGATGGCGCTGCGCTGCACGCGGTTGACGCCGAACAACAGGTACAGGACCGCCCCGACGCCGGGCACCAGCCAGGCCAGGCCGATCCAGCCGATGACGGCGCTGACGTGGCGCTTGCGCAGCACGGCATCGACGGTGACGGCGCTGGCGGCGATGACATGCGCCGGCGCGGCCACCAGGGACCACACCGAGCCCAGCCATTCGTTCATGCGCCGCGCCCGCGCAGGGCAGGCCTCGCGACAGCGGCACGCCTGAGAAGCCTCAAGGCCGGCATCACTTGCTGCGGCAAGATCGGCAGGCACCAGATGGCGCAGCAGTGCCCGGCTGCGGATGATTGGCCCGTGCCCGGCCCGAGTTCGACGCCCTCCTCGAGTGCGGCGTCCCAGCCCACGGTTTCCTGCGGCTGCGCTGCGGTGACTGCGGGCATGACAAGCGGGCAGCTTCTCCTGCAAGCGGCGAGCGGGGCATCCGGCCCGGCGGTCAGAGCGGCCACGCCCACAACAGCATCGGCACCGAAATCGCCACCACGATGATCTCCAGCGGCAGCCCCAGCTTCCAGTAGTCCCCGAAGCGGAAACCCCCGGGCCCGAGAATCAAGGTGTTGTTCTGGTGCCCGATGGGGGTCAGGAAAGCGCATGAGGCGCCGATGGCCACCGCCATCAGGAAGGAGTCCGGACTCACGCCCAGCGCCGCGGCCGTGCCGATGGCGATGGGACACATCACGGCGGCCGTGGCGGCGTTGTTCATCAGGTCGGACAAGGACATGGTCACCACCAGAATCAGCACCAAGCCGACAACGGCGTGGCCTTGTGCCACGTTCTCGAGCAGAAAGCGGGCAATGAGGTCGGCTGTGCCGGTGGTCTGCATGGCGTTGGCCACTGGAATGAGCGCCGCCAGCAGCACGATGACCGGCCAGTCAATGGCCTCGTACACCTTCCTGGGCGGCACGGTGCGCAGCACCATCGACAGCAGCACGCCCAAGGCAAAGGAGATGGCAGCCGGCAGCAGCCCGAACGCCGCACCGCCAATGGCCAGCAGCATGATCAGGCTGGCCTGCCAGATCTTGCGCTTGTCCGGGATGCGCAACTCCCGCTGGGCCAGCGGTACGCAGCCGTTGTCGGCCGCGAACTCGGCAATCGACTCGGGCGGGCCTTGCATCAGCAGCAAGTCGCCCGATTGCAAGGCGATGGAGCGCAGGCGCTTCATGGAGCGCTGGCCCTCGCGGGAGAGGGCCAGCAGATTGACGCCGTAACGCGTGCGCAACAGGATGTCGCTGGCCGAGCGACCGGACAAGGGCGAACCCGGCAATACGGCGAGTTCCATCAGAACCACATCACCGGACAGTTTCGATGTGTCGGCTTCTGCCTTGGTGTCGGGCTCGCCATCATCGGCGCTCTTCTCATGCGTGGCCGCCTGTTTGCCGGTGACTTTTTCAGTGTCTTTTATCCCGTTCTCTCTCGCCGGCGTATCGCTGCCATCGGCCTTGTGTGCATCTTTGCGCGGGTCCGGTTTGACCGACTCCTCGAGCTTGAGGCCAAGGATCGACAGCACATCGGTCAGGGCTGCGGCCTCGGCTTCGACCATCAGGATATCGCCTTCGTGGACGCGGCGGCCGGGGTTGGCGGCGATGAGCCTGACCTTTTTCTGCACGATGCCGATGATCTGCGCGTCGATGTCGGCCAGTGCGGCCTCGATCTCGCGCAGAAGCATGCCATGGGCCTTGCTGCCTTGCTGTACCCGCACTTCGGTGATGTAGGCACCGGACTCAAAGCCCTCGACGCCCGATTGCTTGCGTGCCGGTACCAGGCGCCAGCCTACCAAAGCGACGAACAACACGCCGCCCAAGGCCACCGCCAGTCCCACGGGCGCGAAGTCGAACATCGCAAAACTGCCCAAGCCAGCCTCGGCGCGAAAGCCGGCCACGATGAGGTTGGGTGGCGTGCCGATCAGCGTGGTCATGCCACCCAGGATGGTGCCAAAGGCCAGCGGCATCAGTACCTGCCCCGCCGTGAGCTGCAGACGCTTTGCCACGGTGACGGCCACCGGCATCAGCAGCGCCATGGCGCCGACGTTGTTCATGAAGCCCGACAGGAAGGCGCCCAGTCCCATCAACGCGCCCAGCGTGACCAGGCGACCCGCCTGGGCCGGCAGTGCAATGCGCGTCAGGGCGTCAACCGCGCCCGAGTTCTGCAAGCCCTGGCTCAGCACCAGCACGCAGGCCACGGTGATCACGGCCGGATGACCGAAGCCCGAGAAGGCCTGTGCCGGCGCCACCAGCCCGGCCAGCACACAGGCCAGCAAGGCGCCGGCGGCCACCATGTCGTGCCGCCAGCGCCCCCAGAGGAACATGCCGACCGTCGCGGCCAGGATGGTCAGGATGAGAAGCTGGTCGGTCTGCATGAAGCGCGCAAGGCAAAAAAAAGGGCTCAGGCCAGGTAGAGCGGCAAGCCGTTACGGTGAGGGACGCGGCCGCGAGAATGACACAAGCGGCCCGTCGCAAACGCAGCGACATGAAGGGCCGATAGCCGTAGGTCCAGTCGCAGGCGTGGCCGCGCAGGTGCTCACTGCGACGCCGGCAGCGGCCGGCCGCAGCTGCGGCAATGCCGCGCATCGTCGTCGTGACCGACCAGGCCACAGCCCTCGCAGCGCCGCCCGTCGCGCCGCTGGCGCAGCGACTGCGCCAGCTCGGCGGTGTAGATGCCGGTGGGCACGGCGATGATGCCGTAGCCGATCAGGATCAGCAGCGACGCCACCAGCCGCCCCGCCGGCGTCACCGGGGCCAGGTCACCGAAGCCGACCGTGGAGACGCTGACCAGGGCCCAGTACATGGACAGCGGGATGCTGGTGAAGCCGTGCTGCGGACCTTCGATCAGGTAGATCAGCGCACCGAAGATGGTGACGATGGTCAGCATGGCCAGCAGGAAGACCAGGATCTTGCGCCAGCTGTTGAACAGCGTGTCGAGCAGCACGCTCGACGCCTGCTTGTAGCGCCGCAGGTGCAGCACCTCGAAGATGCGCAGGATGCGCAGGATGCGCAGCACGGCCAGGTACTGCGCCCCCGGCACCAGCAGCGACAGGTAGCTCGGCAGCAGCGCCAGCAGGTCGACGACGCCGTAGAAGCTGCGCGCGTAGCGCGAGGGCCGCTTCACAATCACCAGCCGCAGCAGGTACTCGGCCGTGAAGACCAGCGTGAAGGCCCACTCGATGCGGTGCAGCGGGCCACCCAGGCTTGCGTGCACGGCCGGCAGCGAGTCCGCCAGCACGACCGCGACGCTGGCCAGGATCATCACGATCAGTGCCACGTCGAAGGCGCGGCCGGCGGGCGTGTCGTAGCCGAAGATGACGTCGTAGCAGCGTCGACGCCAGCCTTCGCTGGCGCCGGCGTCGGGTGCGTGGAATCGTGACATGGCGGGCTGCGTCCGGGTCAAAGGGCAAGGCCGAAGCTGCGCATCCTATGCGCTGGCGGCATCGACCGGCGGCGCCCACCGGCGGTTTACCCGCTGCCCGGCGATGCACGCGACGCCTACATTGCGCTGTCGATCAGGAGGACATCGCATGCCCTTGACCCGCTGGCTCGGCCGGCTCTTCATGGGGCCTCTGGCCAAGGCCTTGCCGCCGCTGGGCGACACCGAGCGTGCGGCGCTGGAGGCCGGCACCGTCGGCTTCGAAGGCCGGCTGTTCGCGGGCCGGCCGGACTTCGACGAACTGGCCGCCGTCGGTCCGAACCGCCTGAGCGCCGAGGAGCAGGCGTTCCTCGCGCACGAGGTCGTCGAACTGATCGGCATGCTCGACGAGTTCGCGATCGAGCAGGCGCGCGACCTGCCGCCCGAGGTCTGGCGCTACCTGCGGGAGAAGAAGTTCTTCGGCATGATCATCCCGCGCGAGTACGGTGGGCTCGGCTTCGGCCACTACGCGCATGCGGCGGTGGTCACGCGCATCGCCACCGTCAGCACGGCGGCGGCGGTCACGGTGATGGTGCCGAATTCGCTCGGCCCGGCCGAGCTGCTGCTGGCCTACGGCACCGAGGCGCAGAAGGACCACTACCTGCCGCGGCTGGCCGACGGCCGCGACCTGCCGTGCTTCGCGCTGACGTCCCCGTACGCCGGCTCGGACGCGGCGTCGATCCCGGATCGCGGCGTGCTCGCCGAACGTGTCATCGACGGCCGCATGGTGCGCGGCTTCGTGGTCGACTTCGACAAGCGCTACATCACGCTGGCGCCGGTGGCCACCGTGGTCGGGCTGGCGTTCCACGCCGTCGACCCGGCGCGGCCCGCGGGCGAGCAGTCGCTGGGCATCACCTGCGCGCTGCTGCCGGTGCCCTGCGAGGGCATGCGCATCGGCAGCCGCCACCGGCCGATGGACGCCGCGTTCATGAACGGGCCGCTGCGCGGCCGGCAGGTGTTCGTGCCGATGGACTGGGTGATCGGCGGCGAGCAGCAAGTCGGCCAAGGCTGGCGCATGCTGATGGAGAGCCTGGCCGCCGGCCGTGCGATCTCGCTGCCGGCGCTGGGGGCGGCGATGCAGCAGACCTCGCTGGTCGTTGCCGTGGGTTACGGCCGCGTGCGCGAGCAGTTCGGTCTGCAGATCAGCCGCTTCCACGCCATCGCGGCCTTGATCGCGCGCATGGCCGCCGACCTGTACGCCACCGACGCGGCGCGCCGCTACACCGCTGCGGTGCTGGACCGTGGCGAGCGGCCGAGCGTGGCGAGCGCGATCCTGAAGGTGCAGCTCACCGAGGCCGGACGGCGCGCGCTCAACCACGGCATGGACATCCTGGGCGGCAAGGCGATCATGGCCGGGCCGAAGAACCTGCTCGGCGTGGCCTACCGGCAGGTGCCGATCGCCATCACGGTCGAGGGCGCCAACATCCTCACCCGCGCGCTCATCGT
>JAUYAJ010000047.1 GCA_030693565.1 Rubrivivax sp. | reverse complement strand
CCCGACATCCTTGGCTCGCGCTACATCGGCGGCAGATCAACGCCAGCGCGGGGCCCTGCTGCAGGCGCTCCCGCGGACGAATCGTCCTGTCGCACAAGTCAAACGATCGAAAGCAAATAGGTATCAGTCGTCCAGCTCTTCCTTGGCCATCTCGACGTCGAGCCGCTCCATCGCGTCCATCGGTGTGCAGGCGGCGGCGTCGGCGTAAAGCTGCTCGGCCTCTTTCATCTTCTTGTCGCCTTCGAGCATCACCAGCCCGTTGGCGTATTCGATCATCGCGATCGCGCTTGTCGGGTTGAGCTTGAGCGCTTCCTTGTAGAGCTTCAAGCCGGTGGCGGCGTCGGCGCCCTGGGTGCGGCCGAGCAGCTTGCCCACTTTGTCGATCACCTCGGCATGGAACGAGGCCAGCGCGATGTGGGCGTCGGCATGTTTGGGCGCCAGCTTGATCGTTGTCTCGAGCGCGTTCTTCACCTTGCTGCCCAGGCCCTGGGTCTGCGCCTGGGCCACGGTGATGCCCTGGCCGTAGCGGCCGTTGGCTTAGCCCTGCCAATAGTTGGCGTTGGCGTTCTTGGGCTCGGCGGCCTGGTGGGCCTCGGCGCGCTCGGCGGCCTCGAGGAACAGCGCCAGCTGCGTCTTCTCGTTCTTCTCCAGGTAGTTGGCGTAGATGCACTGCGCCTTGTTGGCCACCGTGATGCCGGCGCCGCCCGCCTTGAGACCGGCCTCGACGGCTTTGTGAAAGTCGCCGGCGTGGAACAAGGCCCAGGCGGCCAGCACCTTGTCGTCTTTCGGCCAGGGTTCGGCGTCGCCGGCGTGCAGGCGCGCCCAGTGTTTCTTCAGCGTCGCGGCGTCCAGCGTGTAGTGGGCGTTGTCGTAAGGAAAGGCGGTCCACTTGGCCATCGCGGTTCTCCGTTGGGGTTCAGGTCATCCGGTACTCGGCTGCCAGCGAGTGCAGGTGGGCGCGCGATGCGTCGTCCAGGTGCGCCAGCAGCAGGCTCAGCACATGGTAGGCGCCGCGGCCGAGCGCGGCGCCGGCAAATTCGGGTTCGAGCGCACGGCGCGGGTCACGCACGTACTCGAAGCTCAGCCAATAGCTCAGCACGACGACCATCGCGGTGGCCACCGGTTCGGCTTCGTCGGCGCTGATGCGCACCGCGCCGCTGCGCGACAGCCCGGCGAGCACGGCGCGCACCGCAATCGCCTTGTTCTTCAGCACGAACTGGAAGTGCGTCTCCAGCCGGCGGTTCTTGCTCAGCAAGTCGTTGAGGTCGCGGTAGAGAAAGCGGTGCTGCCAGATCAGCTCGAACAGCATGTGGAAGAACAGCCAGGCGTCCTCGACGTTGTCGGTGCCGTCCGCGGCCTGCAGCAACTCGTTCAGCGCTTTCTCGTAGCGGCCGAACAAGGTGTTGATGAGCTCGTCCTTGGCCGGGTAGTGGTAGTAGAGGTTGCCCGGGCTGATGTTCATTTCGGCCGAGATCAGCGTTGTGCTGACATTGGGCTCGCCGAAGCGGTTGAACAGCTCCAGCGTGACCTCCAGAATCCTCTGGGCGGTGCGGCGCGGCTTCTTCGTCGTCGTCGGCATGGTGGCGGTCATTCTGGCACCAAGCGACGCCGTGTCGCGGTGCTGCCTACAATCGCGCTCCCATGCCCGCTGTGCGATTCCAGAACGTCTGCAAGAACTACCCCAGTCCCCGCGGCACGCTGCGCGCGCTGGACGATGTCTCGTTCAGCATCGAACGCGGCGAGTTCTTCGGCCTGCTCGGCCCCAACGGCGCCGGCAAGACGACGCTGATCTCCATCCTGGCTGGCCTGGCGCGCGCCAGCGGCGGCAGTGTCACGGTGATGGGCCACGACGTCGTCACCGACTACGCGGCGGCGCGCAAGGCGCTGGGCATCGTGCCGCAGGAACTGGTGTTCGACCCCTTCTTCAGCGTGCGCGAATCGCTGGTCATCCAGAGCGGCTACTTCGGCCTGCGCGACAACGGCGCCTGGATCGACGAGTTGCTGCACAACCTGGGCCTGGCCGACAAGGCCAGCGCCAACATGCGCCAGCTGTCGGGCGGCATGAAGCGCCGCGTGCTGGTGGCACAGGCGCTGGTGCACCGCCCGCCGGTGATCGTGCTCGACGAGCCCACCGCCGGCGTCGACGTCGAGCTGCGCCAGACGCTGTGGCAGTTCATCTCGCGCCTGAACAAGGCCGGCCACACCGTCTTGCTGACCACCCATTACCTCGAAGAAGCCGAGGCCTTGTGCGGCCGCATCGCGATGCTCAAGCAAGGCCGCGTGGTCGCGCTCGACCGCACCGCCAACTTGCTTGCCGGGACCGCCAGCACCATGCTCAGTTTCAAGACCGACGACGCCTTGCCCGCCGACCTGGCCGCCCATGCCCGTGTCACCGGCCGCGTCGTCCAGGTGACGGCGCATGACGCCGCCGAGATCGAGCAGATCCTGGCCACGCTGCGCCAGGCCGGCGTGCGCGTGGAGGAACTCGAGATTGGCCGCGCCGACCTCGAAGACGTCTTCCTGGAGATCATGCAAGGGGCTGGTGCGTGACGATGCTGGCGGGGGCGCGCACGCTGTTCTACAAGGAAGTGCTGCGTTTCTGGAAAGTGGCCTTCCAGACCGTGGCGGCGCCGGTGCTGACGGCGATGATGTACCTGCTGATCTTCAGCCATGTGCTCGAAGGCCGGGTCGAGGTCTTCCCCGGCGTCGGCTACACCAGCTTCCTGGTGCCCGGGCTGGTGATGATGAGCGTGCTGCAGAACGCCTTCGCCAACAGCGCCAGTTCGCTGGTGCAGAGCAAGATCACCGGCAACCTGGTGTTTCTGCTGGTCACGCCGCTGAGCCCGCAGGCCTGGTTGCTGGCCTACGTGGGGGCGTCGGCGGTGCGTGGGCTGGTGGTGGGCAGCGGGGTCTTCGCCGTCACCGTCTGGTTCGCCTCGCCGCAGTTCGCGCAGCCGGGCTGGATCTTCGTCTTCGCCTTGCTCGGCGCCGCGATGATGGGTTCGCTGGGGCTGATCGCCGGCCTGT
>JAUYAJ010000046.1 GCA_030693565.1 Rubrivivax sp. | reverse complement strand
CGATCAGTGGCCGCAGTTCGAGCGGGATCGGGCCGTCGTCCTCGATCGTCAGGTAGGAGATGCAGCGCCGGGCGTCGAGCCGGTAAGGCGCGACGATGGCCTGGGTCGGGCAGACGTCGATGCAGGCGCTGCAAGTGCCGCAATGCGCGGCCACCGGCGCGCTGGGCGGCAGCCCCAGGTCGACGAAGATCTCGCCGAGGAAGAACATCGAGCCCGCCTCGCGGTGCAGCGCCAGCGTGTGCTTGCCGCGCCAGCCGATGCCGCTGCGCCCAGCGAGCTCGACCTCGAGCACCGGCGCCGAGTCGGTGAACACGCGGTAGCCCAGCGGCCCGATGGTGTCCGTCAGCCGCTGGGCCAGTTTCTGCAGCCGGGCGCGCAACACCTTGTGATAGTCGCGGCCGCGGGCGTACATCGACACCATGGCACGCTGCGGATTGCCCAGGCCCTGCCACTCGGCCGCCTGCCAACCGTCGGCGCTGGCGCGCGGCAGGTAGTCCATGCGCGCTGTGATCACGCTCAAGGTGCCGGGCACCAGTTCGGCGGGCCGGGCACGCCGTGTGCCATGCGCTTGCATATAGGCCATCGAGCCGTGGCAGCCGGCGTCCAGCCAGGCCTTGAGGCCGGGCTCGGCACTCGAGAGGTCGACGCCGGCGACTCCGATCTGGGAGAATCCGAGCTCAAGCGCCCACTCCCGCAGCTGCTCGACGAGCCGCTGCCCGCTGAAGTGATGCTGCAGGTCCATACTCTGATTCTAGAAACTCGCTCCCTCCATTGGCCCGACGAGGCCGCCTGTGCTGCTTTTGCCGCCACGCTGTCCCGCCGCCCGGCGCTGCGCGAGGCCTACATCGAACTGCATGGTCCGCTGGGCGCTGGCAAGACCACTTTCGCCCGCCATCTGCTGCGCGCGCTCGGCGTTCAGGGCCACATCAAGAGCCCTACCTACGCCGTCGTCGAGACCTACGGCCTGCCCGGGCTGGCGATTTCGCACTTCGATTTTTATCGCTTCGACGATGCGCAGGAATGGGAGGACGCCGGCTTTCGCGAGCTGTTCGCCGCCCCCGGGCTCAAGCTCGCCGAGTGGCCTGAGAAAGCCGCGCCGCTGCTGCCCGAGGCCGACCTGCAACTGCACATCGAACCCGGCGACGATGACGGCCGCGAAGTCCGCATCGAAGCCCGCACGGCGCGCGGCGCCGCGCTGCTGGCATGACGCGGCGCGCCGCCCTCAAACAGCTGGGCAGCCTGGTGCTGCTGATCGGCGCCCCGCAGATCGCCTTCGGCGCCGCCATCGTCGCCGTGCGCGTCTGGCCGGCGGCCGACTACACCCGAGTGACGATCGAGTCCGACGCCGTGCTCGCGGCGCGCCACTTCATGACCCCCGATCCCGACCGCCTGGTGGTCGACATCGACGGCCTCGAGCTCAGCCCCACACTGCGCGAGCTGGTCGGCCAGGTGCGGCCGGGCGACCCCTACATCGCCGGCGTGCGGGTCGGCCAGTTCCAGCCCCGCGTCGTGCGCCTGGTGATCGACCTCAAGCAAGCCGTGCTGCCGCAGCAGTTCACGCTGACGCCGGTGGCGGCTTACCAGCACCGGCTGGTGTTCGACCTCTACCCGACGGCGCCGGCCGATCCGCTGCTGGCGCTGATCCGCGACCGCGAAGCCGCCGAGCAGCGCGCGGCCAAGGCGGTCGAGGACGCGCTGGGCGAGCTGATCGCCCGCGTCGACCGGCCCGGCCT
>JAUYAJ010000042.1 GCA_030693565.1 Rubrivivax sp. | reverse complement strand
GCGCCATCACCTCGGCGTGCACGCCCAGGCGTTGCAGCGCCGCATGGGCGTCGGGGATCAACCCGTCGCCGCAGATCTTGTCGCGCGGGAAGTCTTGCTGATCGACCAGCAGCACGTCGATGCCGGCGCGCGCCAGCAGCTGCGCGCAGGCGCTGCCGGCCGGACCGGCGCCGATGACGAGGACTTCGCAGGAGGTGGGAATGGGTGCAGCGCTCATCGGGCGGCGATTGTAGGCAGGCCAGCGCGCCTTGACCTGCCTCAAGCGCAAAGCGCTGCGGCCGGCCCATCATCGACGCTGAAGAGATGCTCGCCTGAGCATCAATGCAGGAGACCGCCCATGGAACGACATCTCACGCCTGGCCAGCACGCCTTGCTTGAAGCCGAATTGACGCGGCGCCAGCATGCGCTGGACCGCTCGCTGGCCGACCATCAGAACGGCTTGAGCCGCGCCGAGCATGCCCGCGAGGTGCTGCTGCAGGACGGCGACGACGCCCCGCAGCGCGAAGGCGGGCGCGCCATCGACATGGCGCGCTCGGACCTGGAGTTGCGCGAGCTCGGCGCCGTCAGCGACGCCTTGCGCCGCTTGCAAAGCGACGACTTCGGCCTGTGCGCCGACTGCGGCGCCGACATCCCGTTCGACCGCCTGAAGGTCGAGCCCTGGGCGCTGCGCTGCGTGGCCTGCGAATCGGAGCGCGAGCGCCTCGCGGGCCGGAACTGATTCATCCACCAAAGGACATTGACGATGACGACATTTCACGCCGTGGTCTGGCTCGACCACCAGAGCGCCCAGGTGCTGCAGTTCGACGCCGAGCATGTGCAGGCCGAGAAGGTCAAGGCGCACAGCCACCACACTGCCCAGCACGGCAGCACGGTGCGCACACAGCACGAATTCTTCGGCCAGGTCTGCGACGCGCTGGACGGCATCACGGAGGTGCTGGCGGTGGGCCCGCGCACAGGGGTCTCCGACTTCGAGCACTACGCGCGCAAACACCGGCCGCAGACGGCCGAGCGCATCGTCGGCTACGAGACGGTTGACCACCCGAGCGAGAACCAGCTCGTCGCCTTGGCGCGCAAGTACTTTCTCAAGTTCGACCGCATGGCGGGCACGCCCACGCCGAGCTGAGCGGCGGGTGCGAAGATGCACCCCCGCAAGCTGGAGGAGTGCAGATGGCAACGGTGTTCGAGAAGCTGCTGACGGGCGAGTGGCCTTGCGCCAAGGTCTACGAAGACGAACATGTGTTCGCCTTCATGGACGCCGGCCAGGTCAACGAAGGCCATGTGATCGTCGCCACCAAGCGGCCGCACGAAACCTTGCTCGACTGCAGTGACGACGAAGCCGCGGCACTGATGCGAGCGGCGCGGCGGATAGCGATTGCGCTGCAGGCGGCTTTCCAGCCGGCGGGCATCACCGTGCTGCAGGCCAACAAGCCGGCCGGCTGGCAGACCGTGCCACACCTGCATCTGCATGTGCTGCCCCGCCACGCTGGCGACGGCGTCGAGCTGAGCTGGCCGCGCAAGAACCCCGGCATTGAGCGACTGCGCGAACTGGCCGCGCAGTTGCCGCTCTGACGGCGGCCTCCGGCCAGGCGGAGCACTGCCACCGCGTCGACCAGGCGCTTGGCCTGCTGTTGCAGGCTGGCGGCGGCCACCGCGTTGTGCTGGGTGACGCCGTTGATCTGCGTCACCGCCTGGCCCACCCGTGCCACGCCTTCGCGCTGTTCGGCGCTGGCGGTGCTGATTTCGCCGACGATGTCGGTGACGCGCTGGATCGAGGTGACGGTCTCGTGCATCGTGGTGCCGGCGCGGTCTACCAGCTGGGTGCCTCCGTCGACACGCTCGACGCTGGGCCAGCATGCGCACCTCGCCGGCGACGACGGCAAAGCCGCGACCTTGCTCGCCGGCGCGCGCCGCGCCTCAGTCCCAGACGCTGCGCACCAC
>JAUYAJ010000455.1 GCA_030693565.1 Rubrivivax sp. | reverse complement strand
CTGCCGGGCCTGCTGCAGGCTGCCGGCGCCACGCTGGTGGCGGCGGTGGCAGCGGGCGCGCTGATCGGCCCGGCCCAGGTCGGCGCACGGCTGCTGGAATTCGGCTTTCTGCGCCACGTGCATCCGCTGTGGTCGGCCCGGCTGGCGGCCTTGACGCACCCGATCGGCGCGGCCGCGCTGCTGGCCGCCGGCGCGCCGGTGGCGGCGCTGTTCGCGCTCGCGCATGGTGCCGGCAACGGCGTCATGACGATCGCCAAAGGCACGCTGCCGCTGGCCTTGTTCGGGCCCGTGGGCTATGGCGCGCGCCAGGGCTGGCTGATGCTGCCGGCACGGCTGGCGCAGGCGGCGGCACCGTTCTGCTTCGGGCTGGCGCTGGAGCGCTGGGGTGCGGGCGCGCTGTGGCTGTCCAGCGCGCTCGGGCTGGCGGCGCTGGGCGCGCTGCTGCTGTTGCCGCGCGCCCGAGCGGCGCCCGCATGAGGCTCACGCGCTGGCGCCAGGATTCAGCCTGCACGCGGCTGGCCGCACAGGCCTGCTGCAGGCCTTGAGTCAGGCCTTGAGCCGCTCGTTCTGCGGAAACATCGCGCGCTGCGCTTCGGCGTCCATCTCGGTCTTGAAGGCGTGGCGGTCCTTCAGTGCCGCGGCGCGCGCGGCGGCCGGCCTGGCGTTGATCGCATCAAACAGGCGCTTGACGTTGGGCAGCTGCTCCCAGGCCTCGGCGCCCAGCGCGAAGGGCAGGGCGCGCGCCCAGCCCCAGACGGCCATGTCGACGATGCTGTAGTCATCGCCCAGCATCCAGGCCTTGGCGGCCAGGTGGGCGTCGAGGATGCGCCAGTGGCGCCAGGCCTCGAAGTCGTAGCGGTTGATGGCGTAGGGGTGTGGCTCGGGTGCGTAATGCTTGAAGTGCACGCACTGCCCGGTGAACGGCCCGATGCCCGAGGCCACGAACATCAGCCACGACAGCGTCGCGCCACGCTCGCCGGCCGGCGGCACGAACTGCCCGGTCTTCTCGGCCAGGTAGAGCAAGATGGCGTTGCTGTCGAAGACGGTGACGTCGCCGTCGACGATCACCGGCACCTTGGCGTTGGGGTTGAGCGCGGTGAAGGCCGGCTGGTGCTGCTCGCCCTTGCGCGTGTCGACGGCGATCGCTTCGTAGGGCAGACCGGATTCCTCGAGGAACAGCGCCACCTTCATCGGGTTGGGGGCGAGCGAATAATGAAACTTCAGCATGGCGGTGGTCCAGGTTGGGGGTGGTCGTTGGGCGGCCGAGGCATTGTGGGCGGCCAGGCCATTCCTGCGCGCGGGCATGGCCATGTTGCTGTCCGCTGTGCGTTCACGGCGCCGCCTTGCGCAGCTTGCGACCCGCGTATCTGGCGCCAAGGATGAGCATCACACTACCCATGATGATGGGCACATTGCCCTCGCGGACCGACTGCCATCCGGGGTCGTGGCTGAGCAAGCCCAGGCACAGCGCGATGCCGGTCAACGACAGCGCCAGCAGCAGGGTCAGGATGCCTTGCTGCGGCGCAGTGTGTCGCTGGCGCGCCAAACGCCAAACAGCAGCAGAGCCAGCGGCACGCTGGTCCACAGGCCGACCCGCAACCACAGCCGGTGACGGCAGACGAAGCTGGCCAATGCCGGCCAGCTGACCGGCTCACCGCTGCGCACGGTGTCGGTCACGGCCTTGCTCATGTCGGGCTGGGCCGTGGCACTCGGCGGCTCCCACAGCGCCGCGCCGCCGAAGTTCCAGCCCGCGTAGGCGAGGTCGTCGCCGAACTGCTTGATCGGTGTCTGCCTGGCCCACGGCGGCTGCTGGCTGTGCGGCGACAAGAGCATCGGCAGCAGGCTGCGCAGCAGCGAGACCCGGTGTTGACCACGGACGCTGGTCGACTGGTCGATGCGCGCGCGCAGCGCCTTCATATTCGCACCTGCCGGCTCCGCCACTTGCACGATGTAGTTGACCGAGATCGGCGTCTTGCCCTCGAAGTCCTGGTCGAGCGAGCCGGGATCGGCTCTCTTGAGGCGCGGCACCGCGCTGTGAAGGGTCTTGACCATCTCATCGAAGCGATAACGTCCGTTCTCGCCGAGCTCGGCCGCAGGCACAACGATGTTGAGGTGGTAGGGCCGGCCGGTTCTCTGCATCTCGTGCACCAGCACACCGACGAAAGCCTTGAAGAAAGCGGCGTAGGGGTCGGCGCCGTCAGGCGCCGCCGCCGGCGCGTTGTCGAAGAACAGGGTCAGGCCGTCGTAGGCACGCTCCTTCCGTCCCGCACTCCCCGGCCACCAGGCGGCCGGACCCTCGGGCCGGGTCGCCGGTGCATCGATCAGTGCGATGGCGTTGCGCGCGGCCTTGCGGCAGAAGTCGTCGCGCTCGCTGCTCGCTGCGGCGCAGACCGGCAATGGCTGGCGCCAGCGGCCGCGGTAGATCACCAGGTCGACCTGGGCGTTGTGGCGCCGGGCGACGCGCACCAGATCCAGGCCCTGGTTGCGCACGGGGGCTGGAAAGTCGAAGTCAGCCTCGTCGCTGAGCACCGCGCCCACATGGCTCATGCGCGTCATGAGGCTGAAGTCGACTTCGCGCGTCACTGGCTTGGCGGCCGGCGCCGCGTCCTGCTGCTGCGCGACCGAGCCCCAGTAGCTGGCGAAGGCATGGACATCCGAACGGCTGCTGTCGGGGGCGCAGCCGCAATCGGCCGCCGCGGTCCACTGGGTGGCCATGGGCTGCTGCAGCGGGTGCAGCTTCAGCGCGCGGGCGACAACGGTTTCGCGCAGGCTGCCGGGCATCAGCTGGCGGTAAAGCGCCGGCACAGCGGCGCCGGCTTGCAGCGCCGCGGTGTTGGCCCGTGCTGCGGCATCGGCCGTCGGCGCGCAGTCGGCGACCAGGTCGACGCCGGCGTCCCGCATCTGCGCCGCGATGTCGGCGTCGCCGGCCTTGGCCGCCTTGCGCAGCAGCGCCTTGAACTCGGTGCAGACGCTGAGCCTGAGTGCGGCCCGGAACAAGCCCTCGCTGGGGTGGTCCACGCTCAACAACGGTGCCAGCAAGGCGCCCAGCTGATCGGGTGTTGGCAGCTGCGGTGGCTGTGGCGACTTGGCATCGCCCGCAGGGCTCGCCGCGGCACCGGTGCCTGCCAGTGCCACCAGGGCCTGGATGTCGGCGGCATCGAGCCGGTAGCTGCGCGGGTCGGGGCGCGCCGTGTCATCGCGGGCGGGCACGCTGCCCGACGCCGGCAAGGCCAGCATGACGGCAGCGCAAGCCACCCCAGCCCGTTTCAGCACCCAGCGCCGCAGCGCCCGTAGCGCGCAAGGCAGGGTAGGTCGGCGCCGCGCGCTCATGGCGGGGCGAGCGGCGCCGCCGGCCTGAGGCTCAGCTGCCAAGTTCACTGACGAAGTCGGCCGGTTGCGGCCGCGCATGGGGGCCGGACTTGTGCTGACCGATGGTGCCGACGTTGACGCAGCAGACCGCAGTCTCACCGTCGGCCAGGCCGAGCAGCGCGCGCAGCCGCGGCGATCCCATCGCCTGGCCACTGGTGAGCCCGGCCCCGAAGCCCAGTGCATGGGCGCCGAGCAACAGGTTCTGGATCGCCGCACCCATCGACACCATGCGCTCGAGCGTGCTGATGTCGGGGTCGCGCTGGCCCAGGCGGGCCACGGCCACCAGCAGCAGCGGCGCCCGGTGCGCCTTGTCGCGCGCGGCCTGCACCTGCGCGGCGCTGGCGCCGTCGGGGTCGCGGTCGATCAAGGCCTGGGCGAAGACCTCGGCCAGGCGGTGGCGCTGGGCCGCGGGGACGACGATGAAGCGCCACGGCGTCAGCTGGCCATGGTCGGGCGCGGCGGCGGCCAGCGCCAGCAAGGACTGCAACTGCGCCGCGCTCGGCCCGGGCGCGAGCAGGCGTTTGGGCGAGACGTTGCGGCGGCTGCAGATCAAGGCCTCGGCATTGGCGAAGACCTCGTCGGCGGCGCTGGCTTCAGTGGTTGTCGACAAGCCCGAAGGGCCGGCAGCGGCGCGGATCTGCATGCGTGAATCCCGGTTCGTGGTGCGGCGCCGGATCGTGGCGCGGCCGGCGGCATTCTGCGCCAGCCGCGGCAGCCATCACTTCTGCGCCAGCCGCGGCCGCCCTCACATCTGGCGGAACAGCGGCAGGTAGCTGCGGCTGACGGGCAGCACTTCGCTGCGGCCGCGCAGGTGCAGGTCGGCGGTCTCGTTGGGCTGGCGCACGACCTGACTGACGAAGGCCAGGTTGACGATCACCGAGCGGTGCACCTGGGCGAAGCGCTCGGGGTCGAGTTCGTCGACCAGCTCGCGGATCGACTTGCGGATCAGCGCCTCGCCGCCGTCCCAGGCCACCAAGGTGTACTTTTCATCCGAGCGCAGGTAGGCGACTTCGTCGACCGGAATCAGGCGCACGCTGTTGCCCACCGAGGCCTTGATCCACTGCAGGTGGCCGGTGGACGGGCGGCTGCGGCCGAGCGCCTGCGCCAGCCGGTCGAGCAGCGGCGCCAGCGCCTGCGCGCTGGCCGCCGGCGCGTGCGCTGTCAGTCGTGATCGCAGGCGCTCGACCGTCAGCGCCAGCCGCGACTCGTCGAGCGGTTTGAGCACGTAGTCGAGCGCGCCTTCCTCGAAGGCTTGCACCGCGTACTGATCGAAGGCGGTGATGAAGACCAGTTCGGCACGCTCGCCGATCTGGCGCGCCGCATCGATGCCGCTCTGACCCGGCATGTGAACGTCGAGAAAGACGATGTCGGGCCGGTGGGCTTCGAACAAGGCCACCGCTTCACGGCCGTTGCGGGCCTGGGCGACGACGCTCAGCTGCGGCCACAGCCGCGCCAACTGGGCCGTCAGGCGTTCGCGCAGCAGCGGTTCGTCGTCGGCGATGAGGGCGGTGAGTGGCTTCATCGGGCGGCTGCAGCGGGAGGCAGCTGGATCTCGGCGCGCACGCCGCGTGGCGGCTGCTCACCCAGTTGCAGCCTGGCCTGCGGGCCGAAGAAACCTTGCAGGCGGGCGCGCAGGTTGCTCAGGCCGGTGCCGGGCGGTGCGCGCGGGTCCAGGCCCACGCCGCTGTCGGCCACCCACAAGCGCAGCGCGCCGCTGGGCTCGCGCGCCGCGCCGACTTCGATGTGGCCGCCATCTTCGGCCGGGTCGATGCCATGGTGGACGGCGTTCTCCACCAGCGTCAGCAAAGCCATCGGCGGGAAGCGTTCGCTGGCCAGTGCGGCGTCGACGTCGACGCTGAAGTGCAGCCGGTCGGGCATGCGCATCTGCATCAGCTTGAGGTAGGCGCGCACCAGCGCCAGCTCCTGGCCCAGCGTCGGCTCGCCTTCGTGCAGCCTGGGCAAGGCGGCGCGCAGGTAGGCGATCAGGCTTTGCAGCACTGCCGGCGCGCGTGGCGACTGGGCCTCCACCAGCGCCTGCACGTTGGCCAGCGTGTTGAAGAGGAAATGCGGTTCGATCTGCGCCTGCAGCAGCAGCATGCGGGCGTCGAGCGCCTGCTTTTCGAGCCGGCTGCGTTCGAGTTCGAACTGCAGCTGCTGCGCCTGTGCGCGGGCCAGCCGCTCTCGCACCAGCGCGCCGCCGGTCAGCAGCACACCCAGCACCAGGCCGGCACTGGAGATGAGGAAGAAGCCCATCACACGTTCGGGTGTGCGCATGAAGATGCGGATGTCGCCACCGGCGGCGGCCAGGTACAGCGGCAGCGTGGCCAGCGGCGCCGCCAGCGCGACCGCCAGCAGCGGCACCATCCAACCCGGCAGCCAGCGCGGCCGCCAGCGTTCGGGCCACTGGCGCGCGGCCGCTTCGGTCAGCAGCATGGCGGCGGCCAGGAACAGTGTGCGCCCGAGCAGCACCGGGAACGGTGTGATGAAGATCGGGTTCAGCAGCGCCGCGGCAGCCACGCCGGCAGCCAGCGCGATGGCGGCGTTGCGCAGCTTCAGCGCGGCCAGGAAGGCCGGCCAGCCGGGTGCGGCTTCGGTGTCGGGTGTCATGGCCGGCACGATAGCGGCGCTTGCGGCCGCGGCCAAGCCCGCCACCCGGCCCATGCGACGAAGCACGGCAGGCTGGGGCCGGACGGCGACGATGCGGCTTGAGCCGGGCCGCGCCGTCGCGTCAGACCGCTTGCCGCGGCAGCTTGGCTTCGAGCGCCTGGCGCAGCGAGTCGGCGCTGTCGAGCAAATGGGCGCGGGTCTCGGCGTCGAGCCGGGCCGCCGGCAGGGCCGCCTTGTCCAGCCGCACCAGCAGCTCGCGGGCCTGCATGCGCAGCAGCCCGCGGGTGTCGGCGCGGGTCTGCGGGCCAGGCCGCAACAAGGCGTTGGCGACCCGGTTCAGGTGTTCGCGCTGCAGTTCGCGGCGCTGCGCCGCAATGGCGCCGCCACTGCCCAGTTCGCTCCACACTTCCTGGCTCAGCCGCGCGTACAACTCGGAGAGCTGGAAGGCGTCGGCCGCACGGTCGAATTTGCCGACGCTGTCGAGGATGCGGGCGGCGACGGTGTCGCTCATCAGCTGGCCGAGCACGCTGCGCTGCATTTCCAGCAGGCGCTGCGGCACCGGGTAGTCGGTGGGCAGGCTGCTGATCTCACCGCGGTCGAGGAAGTCGGGCGCCAGCCGGCGCTGCAAGGCCGGTGATACGCGCAAGCCGTCGGCGGCGAGCACGGCGCGCGCGATCAGGTCGAGCGCCTGGCGCTGCAGCGCCGCGCTGACCGGCTGCAGCGGGTCGCGCCCGCTGCCGGGGAAGTCGCGCAAGGTGCGCACGCCGCCGATCTGCCGCGCCAGCACGCCAACGGCGCGGCCGACGTCGGCGAGCGCGTAGTTGATCGAACGGCGTAGCACGGCGTAGTCGCGATCGGGCGTCAGCTCGCGGGTTTCCTGGCGGCGGAACAAGTCGTGGGCGATGTCGATGCGCTTGGCGGCAAAGGCGATCGGGTCGTTGCCCAGGTCGAGTTGAATCGTCTCCGGGTCGATGCCGTAAGCGTTGTCTTCGTCGGTGCCGTAGGCCAGCAGTGGCTCATTGCTGCGCGCAGCGATGCGCTGCAGCTCGCTGCGCTCGTCGGCCGCCGTCGTGCCCGGCGCCATCGGCTTGTAGGCGTATTCGATCGCCCAGTAGTCGTAAGGGCCCAGGGTGAGCTGGAAAGGCACGCCGGCGCGTTCACCCGGGCGCGCGAGGTTGACGGCGTTGTATTCCATCACCGAGCCGGTGGTGCCATGGGCGCGTGTGAACTCGGCATCGGCGAGCTGGGCCTCGCTGTAGACCCGCGAGGCGCGGAAGTTGTGGCGCAGCCCCAGCGTGTGGCCGACCTCGTGCATGATGGTGCCGCGGACGTAGTCGAGCACGAACTGCTGCGCCACCGGGCTGTCGGGTTCGACCTCGCCGCGCGCTTCGAGTACGTCCAGTGCATAACCGGCCTGCTCGGCCAGCAGTTCGCCGTGCACGCAGGCTTCATGGCTGCGGGCACCGAAGGGCGACGCGAAGGGCTCGGCAAAGGCGGTCGGCGCGGCGGCGGCGGGCAGCACCTGCGAGCGCAGGCCGCGCACGCTGCGCAGCGACATGCCTTCGAAGCCGATGTCGGCGTCCAGGATCTCGCCGCTGCGCGGGTCGACATGGCGCGGCCCGATGGCGCCGAACCAAGGCTCGGCGCTCATCATCCAGCGCACCGACGCAACGCCGAAGTCCAGGGTGTCGAAGGCGGCGTCATCGGCCTGCTGCTCGACCGCGATGGCGTTGCGAAAGCCGATCTTTTCGAAGGCCTTGTTCCACTCGAGGATGGCGCTGCGCACCGTCTCCCGGTAGGCCAGCGGCACGTTGCGGTCGATCCAGAAGGTGACCGGCTTGACCGGCTCGGAGATCGCGGCGGACGGGTCTTTTTTGTCGAGCCGCCAGCGGTCAACCATGCGCTGGCGCGGCGTGCGCGCCAGGTCGTTGCTGAAGTCCAGCACCGTGGTCGAAAACAGGCCGACGCGCGGGTCGGCGGCGCGCGTGGCCATTGGCGTCGCCGGCAACGGCGCCAGCGAGTAGTGCAGGCCGATCAGCATGCTGCGCGAATCGGGCAGGTAGCGCGGGATCGCCGGCACCGGCGCGCCCGGCGGTGCGCCGGCTGTCGGCGTGGCGATGCTGCCGGTGTAGAAGTGGCTCAGGGTCTCGATCACCGTCGCCTGCGGCGAGCCACGCACGGCGGTGATGGTGGAATTGCGCGCATCCAGGCCATAACCCTGGCGGAACGAACGCTGCAGCATCATGCCGACACCGATGATGTCGGACAGAAAGAGGCCATTGGCTTCGACCAGCACCGCCTTGTTGCCCGGGTGCGGTTGGCTGACGACGGCGGTGCTGCCGAGCAGGCTGGCGGCATACGAGCTGTCGACGGCGCGGGCTTCGGGTGTGCCCGCTTTGGCGACGATGTCGAGGTTGCGCGCCTGCAGCCGCACCTGGTTGTGCAAGCGCACGAATTCGACCACCTGGGCGCCGCCGGCGCCATTCACCGGGTAGGCCATCAGACCACCGATCACAGCGCCTTCGCCGATGCCGCTGCGGATCTTCGGTGACAGCAGGAAGGGCTGGCCGAACTGCTGCGGCGTCAGTTCGATCCAGACCTTGTCGTCCTTGTGCCACAGCGTCAGCGGCCCGTCGACCTTCTTGGCGTCTTTGGTGACGACGGCAAACGGCGGCGGTGATCCTGGCGGCGCTGCTGGCGCTGCTGGCGCTGCTGGCGCTGCTG
>JAUYAJ010000021.1 GCA_030693565.1 Rubrivivax sp. | reverse complement strand
GGCGGCCGCCGGCGGCGCGCCGCGGCAGCAGCGGGCCGCGCGCGACGTCGTGCTGTGTGCCGGCGCCATCGGCACGCCGCAAATCCTGCAGCTGTCGGGCATCGGGCCGGCGGCGCTGCTGCAGGCGCACGGCATCGCCGTGCAGCACGACATGGCGGGAGTCGGTGAAAACCTGCAGGACCACTTGCAAATCCGCGCGGTGTTCGAGGTCGAGGGCGTGAAGACGCTGAACACCCAGGCCAATTCGTTGCTGGGCAAGGCCGGGATCGCGCTCGAATACCTGCTGCGGCGCAGCGGGCCGATGAGCATGGCGCCGTCGCAGCTGGGCGCGTTCACGCGTTCGTCGCCAGACCAGCCCTGGCCCGACCTCGAATACCACGTCCAGCCGCTGTCGCTGGACGCCTTTGGCCAGCCGCTGCACCGCTTCAACGCCTTCACCGCGAGCGTCTGCAACCTCAACCCGACGGCGCGCGGCCATGTGCGCATCCGCTCGCCGCGGGCGCAGGATGCGCCGGCGATCCAGCCCAACTACCTGTCGACGCCGCAAGACCGGCGCGTCGCCGCCGAGTCGCTGCGGCTGACGCGGCGCATTGCCGCCCAGCCGGCGCTGGCGCGCTACCGGCCGCGCGAAGTCAAACCCGGGGTGCAGTTCCAGAGCGACGATGAACTGGCGCGGCTGGCCGGCGACATCGGCACCACCATCTTCCACCCGGTGGGCACGTGCCGGATGGGGCGCGACGACGATCCGGCCGCGGTGGTCGACAGCCGGCTGCGCGTGCGCGGCGTTGCCGGGCTGCGCATCGTCGACGCCAGCGTGATGCCCACCATCACCAGCGGCAACACCAATTCACCGACGCTGATGATGGCCGAGCGCGCGGCCGAATGGATGATGGCGGGAAAGCCCTGATTTGGTGCGGCGCCGGAATCGCTACATTTCGACCACTCTCTGCAGCATGTCCGGCACCTTGCCGGCGCCACAGCCGAGGGATCCAAGAGACAACGGACTCCAGCGTTCGCGTAAAAGAACAGCCCACCCGGCCTTCCCAGGCGCCTTCACCGGCGCCTTTTTTGTGCCTGATCGGCGCTGGCGGGCGAAAAGTGCGGCGTTCCCGGCCTTGCCCGGACGATCGCCGCGCCGCGCTGGCGCCTACGATGGCAGCCCTGCTGCCAAGGAGGCCGCCGCCATGCCAGTCAATCCCGAACTGCGAAGTCTCGACATCGACATCCCGTCGCAACCGGAGTCGCTGGTCAAGCTGTCCTTGCTGCTGGCGGCCGACGAGATCGATCTGCCCGCGGTGGCGGCGCTGATCGAAACCGACATGGCGCTGGCAGCGGCGATGCTCAAGGCCGTCAACTCCTCGCTCTACGGTCTCAAGGGCCGGGTTCAGAGCGTGCAGCAAGCCATCACCTACCTGGGCATGCGCGAAGTCGCCGGCATCACCTTCGAGATGGGCTTGAGGGCGGCGTTTCCGCCCACCCCTGAGCTGGAGCCGGTGTGGCAGCGCGCTGCCCAGCGCGGCCTCATCATGGGCCGGCTGGGCCAGCGGCTGTCGCTTGACGCCTGGGCCGCGCATTCGGCGGGTTTGTTCGAGGAATGCGGCAAGGCGGTGCTGTTCCGCCACGCGCCCGACCATTACGGCGCCATGCTGCGCGCGGCCACCAGCGACGCCGAACTGCTGACGCTGGAGCACACCGGCTTTGGCGTCAGCCACGACGCGCTCGGCGCCGCGCTGTGCGAGAGCTGGGGCCTGGGTCCGGCCGCGGTGGCCAGCGTGCGCCACCATGTGCTGGCCCAGGAGACGCTGGAGATGCCGCCGCAGCTGCTGCGCCGGCCCATCGTCGCCTTGTCGGTCATCGCCCACGTCTTGATGACGGCGCCGCAGACGCTCGACGATGTCGTGGCCAGGCTGGCGCCGCAGGCCGACCTGGACGCCACGCTGGTGCTGCGCGGCGCCCGCCTGGTGGCTGAGCAACTGGTGGCCGGCGCCGAGCATGGCCGCGATTGACCTCGCGCACGGGCGCCGCAGTTAGAGAGATCTCCCGCTGGTCGAAACCTGCGCGCTTCGGTAGGCTCGGTGTCCCTGCTACCCACCGCCCCAGCTGCACGGGGCCCAAACGCCATGGCCACCACCGTTTCCGCCGATGCACTGGCGCTGCAGCGCCTGTACCACCTTGAGAAGACCTCGCCTGACCAGGTGGCGCTGACGCAGCCCATGGGCGGCGGTGTCGTGCGCGACTACACCTGGCGCGAAGTGCTGGACCAGTCGCGCCGCATGGCCAGCCACCTGGCCAGCCTGGGTTTCGAGCCGGGCTCGAAGATCGCCATCCTGTCGAAGAACAGCGCGCACTGGCTGATGAGCGACTTTGCGATCTGGATCGCCGGCCATGTCTCGGTGCCGCTGTACCCGACACTGGCGCCGGCGACGATTCGCCAGATCCTCGATCACAGCGGCGCCATGCTGCTGTTCGTCGGCAAGCTCGACGGCTGGGACCACATGAAGCCCGGCGTGCCCGAAGGCCTGCCCTGCATCAGCCACCCGCTGTCGCCCGACGACGCCAAGAAGAACTATCCGCAGTGGGAGGCGATCACCGCCAAAGCCTCGCCCTTGCAGGGCGAGCCGGTGCGCGCGGCCGACGAGATGTCGACCATCATGTACACCTCGGGCACGACCGGTACCCCCAAGGGCGTGATGCACAGCTTTGGCAATCTGGCCCACGCGGTGCAGATAGGCCTCAAGCGGGTGCCACTGCGCAGCGTCAGCCGCATGCTGTCCTACCTGCCGCTGGCCCACGTGGTCGAGCGCGCGCTGGTCGAGCATGGCCAGCTCGCCACCGGCATGCATGTGTTCTTCGCCGAGAGCCTGGACACCTTCACCGCCGACCTGCAGCGCGCGCGGCCGACGGTGTTCTTCTCGGTGCCGCGGCTGTGGGTCAAGTTCCAGCAAGGCGTGCTGGCCAAGATGCCGGCGGCCAAGCTCGACCGATTGCTCAAGCTGCCCATCATCAAAGGCATCGTGCGCCGCAAAGTGATGGGCGCGCTCGGCCTGGACCAGTGCGTGTTCGCCGCCGGCGGCGCCGCGCCGATGCCGCTGGAACTGCTGCGCTGGTATGCCCGCCTGGGGCTGAACATCGCCGAAGGTTATGGCATGACCGAGAACCTGGGCGCCAGCCACATCACCAGCGGTGACCCGGCGACCTTCGGCACCGTCGGCCAGCCCTACGAGCTGGTGAGCTGCCGGCTCGACCCGGCCAGTGGAGAGATTCAGGTCAAGGCGCCCTGGACCATGCTGGGCTACTACAAGGAGCCCGATCTGACGCGCCAGACCTTCACCGACGACGGCTGGCTGCGCACCGGCGACAAAGGCGCGCTCGACGGCGCCGGCAACCTGAAGATCACCGGCCGCGTCAAAGACCTCTTCAAGACCAGCAAGGGCAAGTACGTGGCCCCGGCGCCGATCGAGGACAAGCTGGTGATGCATGCGTCGGTCGAGGCCTGCTGCGTCACCGGCGCCCACCTGGGCCAGCCGCTCGGGCTGTTGATGCTCAACATCGAAGCCGTCAAGCAAGCCCAGGGCACCGGCCGCGCCGAGCTCGAAGCCTCGCTGAAGGCGCATCTGGCGTCGATCAACGAAACGCTGGACCCGCACGAGCAGCTCGACTGCCTGGTCGTGATGACCGAAGCCTGGACGGTGGACAACGACCTCATCACGCCGACTTTCAAGGTCAAGCGCAACCGCATCGAGGACATGTTCGCCACCCACTACGAAGCCTGGGTCGGCGCGCGCAAGAAGGTGATCTGGCACCAGGCCTGAGGCGGCGCCGCAGCCGCGCTCAGCGGCCGAGCTCGCGGTAGTAGTAGCGCGTCGTGCACAGCCCGCCGGCGGGCAGCAAGGCGTAGCCGGGGATGCTGCCGCCCAGCTGCCAGCCCTGGCGCTGGTAAAGCCGCTCGGCGTCGTCGCTGGCGGTGTCCAGCACCAGCAGCGTCTTGCCGGCGTCGCGGGCTTGCTGCTCGGCGGCCACCATCAGCGCCGCGCCCAGGCCGTGGCGGCGCGCCTGCCGGTGCACCAGCATCTTCGACAGGTCGGCGCGGTGCGGCTGGTTCTCCGGCTGCGCCAGCACCAGTTGCACGCTGCCGACGATGCGCCCACCGACTTCAGCCACCAGCAGCGCGCGCGCGCCGCTGGCGGCGTCGGCCGCCACGCCAGCCCAGAAGGCCTGCGCCTTGGCCATCGACAAGGGCTGCATGAAGCTCACCGAGGCGCCGCCGTCGACGCAGTCGATCAGCAGTTCGCACAACGCCTGGATCTGCGCCGCGGTCAGCGCCGTCAGGCGGCGCACGACCGGGATCTCGGCGGCGGGTGGGTTCGGCATCGGTGCTCCAGTGCTTGTTGGCGGGCGATCTTCCTGCGCCGCGGCGCGCCGTGCAAGCCGTCGCCAAAGTCTCTAGACTGCGCCCCGCCACGGTCATTCCGACCGCTTGAAAGGATGGCCGTGAATCAACGCCGCCCGATGCTGCTTGCAGGATTGTGTGCCTCGCTGAGCCCGGGCTTGCTGCAAGCCCAGGACAAGACCGCCGTCGTCCTCGGCACCGCCACCGCAGGCGGCGGCTTTCCGCTCTACGGCGGCGCGCTCGCCGACACCGTCAACGAAGTCGACGCCACGCTGCTCGTGCAGCCGCGCAACACCAAGGGCAGCACCGAAAACATCCCGCTGATCGAGGCCGGCCAGCTCGACATCGCGCTGTGCACCGGCGAGCCGCTCCACGAAGCCTTGCAAGGCATCGGGCGCGCGCCGGCGAACCTCAGGCTCATCAGCGCGATGTACTCGTCGCCCGGCATGTTCGTGACCCGCGGCGACAGCCCGCATCGGCAGATCTCCGACTTGCTGGGCAAGCCGGTCGCCTTCGGCGCCCAGGGTTCGGGGCTGGTGATCCTGGCGCGCTACGTGCTCGACGGCCTGGGCTACGACATGAACAAGGACTTCCAGGCCGTCTACCTGGAGCGCGCCGCCGACGGCCCGGCAATGGTGATGGACGGCCGGGTGGCGGCGCTGTGGGGCGCGGGCATCGGCTGGCCGGGTTTTGTTGCCGTGACCCAGGGCGCGGCGGGTGGCCGCTTCATCGCCCCCGACGCGGCGCAGGTCAAGCGCATCGTCGACAAGCACGCCTTGCTCAAGCCGATGACCGTGCCGGTCGGCCACTACGCTGGCCAGGAGGGTCCGATCGCGTCAGTCGGATCCTGGGCCTTCGTGATCGCCCGGCCCTCGCTGCCCGATGACGTCGCCTATCGGCTCGCGCGTGCGCTGCACCGCGGCGAAGCGGCGCTGGCCAAGCGCCTGCCGCAGGCCGCCCAGACGACGGCGGCCAACACCCTGGCCGCCGCGGCGCGCACCGACCTGATCCACCCCGGCGTGCAGCGCTACCTGCGCGAAGCCGGGCTGTTGCGCTGACGCGCCGGCGACAGACCCCGGGACCGACCGTTCGAGAGGGCTCAGATTGAACGCACACGACGACGGCGCGAGCGCCGCAGTCCCGGGCCGGTTGCCGCGCCCCTGGCTGCTGGCCGACATCGGCGGCACCAACGCCCGCTTCGGCTGGCTGGCTGCGGGCAGCGTGGCCGCCGAGCATGTCGAGACCTTGCCGACGGCCGACTACGCCGAGCCCGGCGACGCGGTGGAGGCTTACCTGGCGCGCCTGTCCAGCGCCCTGGGCAACGCCTATCAAGCGCCGCGTGCGGCGGCGCTGGCAGTGGCCACGGCGGTGGATGCGGACTTGATCTGCTTCACCAACAGCCACTGGCGTTTCGCGCGCGCCGGCCTGCAGCAGCGCCTCGGGCTGGACGCCTTGCTGGTGCTCAACGACTTCGAGGCCTTGGCGCTGTCGCTGCCGCGGCTGGCCGCCCACCAGGTGCAAACCATCGGGCCACGCCGCCAGGCGCCGCTGGCCACGCTGGCGGTGATCGGGCCTGGCACCGGCCTGGGCGTGGCGGGTTTGCTGCCGACTCGCTGCGGCTGGGTCGCCGTGGCCGGCGAAGGCGGTCATGCCGGGCTGGCGGCAGGCGACGACTTCGACGCTGCGCTGGTGGCCGCGGCGCGGCGCAGTGTGGCCGATGTCTCCGCCGAGCGGCTGCTGTCGGGCACTGGTCTGCCGCTGCTGCACAGCGCGGTGGCCCAGGTGCTGGGCGTGGCGGCGCCGACGCTGACGGCGCCCGAGATCGTCGAGCGCGCACTCGCCGGCGGCGACGCGGTCTGCGAGCGCTGCATCGACAGCTTTTGTGCGCTGCTGGGCGGCTTTGCCAGCGGTGTGGCGCTGACGCTGGGGGCGCGCGGCGGCGTCTACATCGGCGGCGGCATCGCGCCGCGGCTGGGCGAGCGCTTCCTGCAGTCGCGCTTTCGCGAACGCTTCGACGCCAACGAGCGCCGCGGCGCCTATCTGCAGGCGATTCCGACCTTCTTGATCACCGACACGCTGGCGGCGCTGAGCGGCGCTGCACTGGCCCTAGAACAGCACCTGGTCTGAGCGCGGGGCGCATCGGTGGGCGGCGGGTCGCGGCGGATCTGGCCGGGCGCGCCCTTGCCTCGACTGACCGCTTTGGCCATGACAAATCTCAAGCCGCAGCGCGCTGCGCGGGGTCAGACTGGCAGCCATCGATCACCCGCTTCCAAGGAGCCCGCCATGCCTGCGATGATGAAAGCCGCCATCTTCATTGAACCCGGCCGCATCGAGATCGCCGACAAGCCGGTGCCCGCCGTCGGCCCCAACGACGCCTTGGTGCGCATCACCACGACAACGAT
Source organism: Rubrivivax sp. (assembly GCA_030693565.1). Classification (GTDB taxonomy): domain Bacteria; phylum Pseudomonadota; class Gammaproteobacteria; order Burkholderiales; family Burkholderiaceae_C; genus Rubrivivax. The sequence continues at coordinate 1,808 of JAUYAJ010000021.1, read as the reverse complement.
CTGCGGCACCGACGTGCACATCCTCAAGGGCGAATACCCGGTGGCCAAAGGCTTGACGGTGGGCCATGAACCGGTGGGTGTGATCGAAAAGCTCGGCAGCGCGGTGCAGGGCTACACCGAAGGCCAGCGCGTGATCGCCGGCGCCATCTGCCCCAATTTCAATTCCTATGCGGCGCAGGATGGGCTGGCTTCGCAGGACGGCAGCTACCTGGTGCCGCAAGGCCTGTGCGGCTGCCATGGCTTCAAGGCCACGGCAGGCTGGCGATTCGGCAACCTGATCGACGGCACCCAGGCCGAATACGTGCTGGTGCCCGATGCCCAGGGAAACCTGGCGCCGATTCCCGACGGCCTCAGCGACGAGCAGGTGTTGATGTGCCCGGACATCATGTCCACCGGCTTCAAAGGCGCCGAAAACGCCAACATCCGCATCGGCGACACCGTGGTCGTGTTCGCGCAAGGGCCGATCGGCCTGTGCGCCACCGCCGGCGCCCGGCTGCTGGGGGCGTCGACCATCATCGGCGTCGACAGCAACCCGCACCGGCTGGCCATCGCCAAGAAAATGGGCGCCGACATCACGCTCAACTACAAGGAGTGCGACGTCGTCGATGAAATCATGAAGCTGACCGGCGGCCGCGGCGCCGATTCGGCGATCGAGGCGCTGGGCCTGCAAGCCACCTTCGAGTCGGCGCTGCGGGTCATCAAGCCCGGCGGCACGCTGTCGAGCCTGGGCGTGTACTCGGGCGACCTGAGCATTCCGCTGTCGGCCTTTGCCGCCGGGCTGGGCGACCACAAGATCGTCACCGCGCTGTGCCCGGGTGGCAAGGAGCGCATGCGCCGGCTGATGAACGTGGTCGCCTCGGGCCGCATCGACCTGGGCTTGATGGTCACCCACCAGTTCAAGCTGGTCGACATCGTGCAGGCTTACGAGCTGTTCGCCAACCAGCGCGACGGCGTGCTCAAGGTGGCGATCAAGCCGCACTGAGCGCGGGGCGGCGGCCGGGGCATGATCGGCCTTCCGCCACCCTGGGGTTTTTGATGAACGCCACACCGCTGCGCCTGGGAATCCTGGGCACCGCCCGCATCGCCCAGGGTTTTGTCGACGGTGTGCGTGACAGCCCGGCGGTGCGCGTCGACGCGGTGGCCAGCCGCGACGGCGCGCGCGCCGCGGACTTCGCCGCCCGGCATGGCATTGCACGCGCCCATGGCAGCTACGAGGCCTTGCTGGCCGACCCTGGCATCGACGCCGTCTACAACCCCTTGCCCAACAGCTTGCATGCCCAGTGGAGCGAACGCGCGCTGCGCGCCGGCCTGCATGTGCTCTGCGAGAAGCCGCTGACGGTGACGCTGGCCGAAGCCCGCGGCCTGTTCCGCGTCGCCCGCGACAGCGGCCGCGTGCTGCTCGAGGCCTACCCCTACCGCTACCAGCCGCAGACGCTGCTGACGGAGCGCCTGATCCGCGACGGCGCGATCGGCGAGTTGCGCGCGCTGCAGGCCTACTTCGGCTTCGCGCTGCCGGCGGGCGCCAACATCCGGCTCGACCCGGCGCTGGGCGGCGGCGCGCTGCTGGACGCCGGCTGCTACGCCGTCAGCCTGGCGCGGCTGGCGGTAGGCCGGCGGCCGCTGTCGGTGCTGGCGCAGGCGCGCTGGGGCGACAGCGGCGTCGACATCGGGCTGACCGGCAGCGTGCACTACGAAGGCGGCGCCGTGGCCCAGGTGGGCTGCGCGATGGACGCCGCCTTGCAGCGCAGCGCGACGCTGGTGGGCACCCAGGGCGTCATCGAAACCGACTACCAGAACCACACCACCGA